>CALPSU020000068.1 GCA_943326315.2 Chryseobacterium gleum | reverse complement strand
GACATCTCCCCTGTTAGATTAGATCAAGGTGGAGTTTCTAGTTATGTAAGTATCATGAGAGGATGCGATAATATGTGCTCATTTTGTGTCGTACCTTTTACCAGAGGAAGAGAGCGCTCAAGAGACCCTAAAACAATTTTACAAGAATGCAAAGATTTATTTGCATCAGGATACAGAGAAGTTACTTTACTTGGTCAAAATGTTGACAGTTACCGTTGGAATTTATCAACAAAAGGTGAAATTAAAGACGAATCTCTACCGACAACAAATTTCGCTCAACTTTTAGAATTAGTATCAACTGTTTCTCCTGAATTAAGAGTTCGTTTCTCAACTTCTCATCCAAAAGATATGACAGATGAAGTTTTAGAAACAATAGCACGCCATGAAAATATTTGTCCATATATACATTTGCCTGTTCAATCAGGAAGTTCGAAAGTTCTAGCAAGAATGAACCGAGGATATTCTAGAGAATGGTATTTAGATAGAATATCTGCTATTCAAAGAATAATACCAAATTGTAGTATTTCGACAGATATTATTACTGGATTTTGTGGCGAAACAGAAGAAGAACATCAAGAAACGCTAAGCTTAATAGGAGAAGTGAAATTCTGTTTTGCTTATATGTATACGTATTCTGAACGTCCAAAAACTTTAGCTGAAAGAAAATTCGAAGACGATGTTCCTGAAGCTGTAAAAGCAAGTCGCTTAACCAAAATAATTGACAAACAAAGAGCTAATTCACATGAAAATAACAAAGCTCAAATTGGAAAAATATCTAAAGTATTAGTTGAAGGTTTCTCTAAAAAATCAAAAGACGATATGAGTGGAAGAGATGAACGAAATTCAGTAGTAGTTTTTCCAAAAGGAGATTTTGATAAAGGTCAATATGTTTTAGTGAAAATAAAAGATTGTACTTCATCTACCTTATTAGGTGATGTAGTTGAAATATGTAAACCTCATATTCCTTTAAACTAATTTAATATGAATTTACAACAAGTAAAACAACGTTTCGGAATCATCGGAAATTCCCCATTGTTAAATAGAGCATTAGAAGTTGCTATTCAAGTAGCTACTACAGATATTTCAATTTTAGTAACCGGAGAAAGCGGAACTGGAAAAGAAATTATTCCTCAAGTAATTCATCAATTAAGCGCGCGTAAGCACGGAGAGTATATCGCTGTAAACTGCGGAGCAATTCCTGAAGGGACAATTGATTCTGAATTATTCGGCCATGAAAAAGGTTCTTTTACTGGTGCTAGCGGAAGTAGACAGGGGTATTTTGAAGTTGCAAATGGAGGGACTATTTTTTTAGATGAAGTTGCCGAACTACCGATGCAAACCCAAGTGCGCTTATTGAGGGTTCTAGAAACTGGAGAGTTTATTCGAGTTGGAGCATCAAAACCCATCAAAACAAATGTTCGAGTAGTTGCTGCAACAAATGAAAATATGCAAAAAGCTATTTCATCTGGAAAATTTAGAGAAGATTTATTTTATAGATTAAATATTATTCCAATTTCTCTCCCTCCACTAAGAAATAGACAAGAAGATATCCATTTAATATTTAGAAAATTCGCTAGTGACTTTGCAGATAAATATAAAATGCCTGCTATAAAATTAACACCTGAAGGAGCTGAAGCATTAACTAACTACAAATGGCCTGGAAATATTCGACAATTAAGGAATTTAGTAGAACAAGTTTCTGTAATTGAAACCGAAAGAGAAATTGATGGACATAAATTAACATTCTATCTACCAAAAGATGAAGAAACATCTCCTCAAATTATTGATTCTAAATCAAATGAAACATTTTCAGATAGAGAATTAATGTATAAATTCTTATTCGATATGAAAAAGGATTTAGGAGAATTAAAAAAATTAGTACTTGAATTAATTAGTCAAAATGGTGATATCTCTTTAAATACAGATCAATCGGCTATGGTTAACCGATTGTATCAAGAAATAAACACACCAAGTAGCACATTATTACTAACAAATACGTTAACCGAAAAAAATCCGGAACCTGCAATACAAGATTACCACAGAAATGATACTGTTGACATAGAAGTTCATGAAGAAATCGAAGAATCATTATCTTTGGAAGATCGTGAGAAAGAACTGATAAAAAAGGCACTTGAAAAACACAGAGGTAAACGAAAATATGCATCTGAAGAATTAGGTATCTCTGAACGAACATTATATAGAAAAATTAAAGAATATAATTTAACAGATTAATGAAGGTTTTTACAATTATTACAATTTTATTTCTTTTAACTTCTTGTTGGCCTAAAAGTGTATCTTTCACTGATTCAGGATCAATGCCAGTAGAATGGAAAAGTTTTTCTGTTAAAACATTAGAATTATCTGCTCCAAATGCTCCTGTAAGTTATGCCGCAAATCTTTCTGAAAGTATTAAAGATGGTGTGCAAAATAATACTAGACTACTATTAAATCCAAAAAGTGGAAGTGGTGAAATTTCAATTGAAGGAATAATAAGTAATTACTCAATTACTCCGATAGCAATTCAACCAGGAGATAATGCTGCAAAAAATAGATTGTCTATTTCTGTAAATTTCAGTATTTTTATCACAAAACCAAAAGAAGATAAAATGGTTGTAACAAGTACTCGTTTTGTGGATTATTATTCCGATGTTGACTTCTCATCTAAAGAAGCCGAACTTTTAGAAGAAATTAACAAGCAAATTGTACAAGATGTAATTAATAAACTATTTTCGAACTGGTAATGATGAACTTGGAAGAAATAGCGAAAAGAATTAATACACCTAACTCGTGTAATTCTATGGATATTGAGCCACTTAAACTTTTGGCTGAAAAATATCCTTATGCACAATCTTTTTCAATATTGTATTTAAAAGCACTTTCTTCAAACAATGACATTCGTTTTGATGAAGAATTACAAAAACATGCATTCAAAATAACGGACAGAGTTCGTTTATTTGAATTAATGAAAGAAGCTAAAAATAAGATTGAGGTTAAGGATGAGATAGACATTGACATTGAGGTAAAGTTTGAGAATAACGTTGAGTCTCAAGAGAAAAATTCTGTTGTTGTCGCTCCTGAAATTAAGGTTGCGTTAGAAAACCAACTTACTGGAGTAATTGATATAGAAAATGAAATTCCAGCTGTAAATTCAATTGAAATAAATCAAGATTCAAGTATTGAAAATAGTTTAACAGAAATAAAACTAAACTCTGAAATTGAAAATCAAATTCAAGAAGTTGAAATTAAAACTGAAATTGAATTAGAAAAAAGTCTTACTCCACCTATTGAAAATAATATTGCATCTTTAAATATTATAAATGAGGAAGAAATAGAAAAAAATGATGAATTAATATTTGATAACACAAGCCTTGCTCAAATCTTTACACCAATCATAGTTGATACAGTTTTACCAGAAATTGAAGCTGATGATTTTAAATCTGTCTCATTTAGATCCGAGAAAAAAAATGAGGTTGGGGAGGAGAATGAGGTTGAGGTTGAGGTTGAGGATAAAATAGATGATAATTTTAGTATCCCAACTTTGTTAGAAAGCGAAATACTTTCTGAAGAAATAGAAAATCAGAAGGCCGATATTTTAGGTGCTAATTTTTCAAATTCAATTGACGAAACACATGAATCAATAGAAAAAACAATGTATATCAATATGGAAAGTATTGATTTACCTACTCAATCAAAAATTGAAGAAGCACCTCTAGAAATAGAAATATTAGCTCATGCTGTAACAAGTAATTTTGAAGTTTCTAATGAGGTTGAGAATTATATTGAGAATGAGATTGAGATTAAGGTTGAGTTTGAGGTTGAGATTCGGGAAGAGTCAGAAATTGAGGTTGAGGTAGAGGTAGAGGAAGCGGTTAGATTAATAGAAACGACAATTGAAATAAAAAAATCACCAAAAAAATCTTTCTCTACTTGGCTAAAGGCAAATAACCCAACTACAGAAACTTCAAATATTGATGATTTTGATTTATCCGATACATTTGTTGAAGTAAAAGTTGATAAGCTGATAGAAAAATTAGTTCAAATCAAAAAAAATGAAGAAATTTTTGAAGAAATAACTGAACAAGATTCTACTCAAATAAAAGTAGATTTAAGAGATAAAATTGAAACAATAGTTGATCAATTCATTAAAGAAGAACCCTCAATATCAAGAACTCAAAAGACTGATAAACAAATAGAAAGACCTAGAACTGAATTTTATTCACCATTAAAAAAAGCAAAAAGTAGTTTAGCCGAAAACAGTCTTCCAGTAAGTGAAACTTTAGCTAAAATTTTTGCAGCACAAGGAAATTTCCCTAAAGCAATTTACGCTTATCAGCAATTAATGTTGATTAATCCGGAAAAAAAGATTTTCTTTGCAACTCAAATCGAAGAATTAACAAAAAAATTAAATACATAAAGCAATGACAACATTATTATCTATTATTATTATTCTAGCTAGTATCTTATTAATTATCGTAGTATTTGTTCAAAATCCTAAGGGTGGAGGTTTAAGTTCTGATTTTGGCGCGGCTCATCAATTAGGAGGTGTAAAGAAAACAAATGACTTTATTGAAAAAGCAACATTCTTTTTAGCTGGAACAATTATGGTCGTAAGTATTATTCTTACAATAAAATTAAAACCTACTGAGGTAAAAGTACAAGCTCCAACAGAAACTGAAAATCCTGCAGGTGCTCCACAAGGAGATCAACCGCAGAAATAAGAGTTTAACTCATTTTTGGAATGTCAGTATGTCAGCATATTGACATTTTTTTGTGACTTATATTTTGTAAATCCGTAAAATTGTCGTAAACACTTTAATGGCACAAAATTGGAGGAAATTGAAGCGTAAAATTTAAATTAAAAAACATAAATATGTCAATAACATTCAAACCTTTAGCAGATAGAGTATTAGTAGAGCCTATAGCTGCCGAACAAAAAACAGCAAGTGGAATTTACATTCCTGATACTGCCAAAGAAAAACCTTTACAAGGTAAAATTATTGCTTCAGGAAATGGAAAAATAGATGAACCAATGACAGTTAAAGTTGGTGACGAAGTTTTATTTGGCCAATATTCTGGTACAGAAATTAAATTAGATGGGAAAACGTTTTTAATCATGCGTGAAGCTGATATTTACGGAGTATTATAATATTAATTTATAGAGACGCAAGATTTTGCTTCTCAACTAAAAAACAAAAAAATGGCTAAAGAAATATTTTTTGACGTAGAAGCTCGTGAAAAGCTTAAAAGAGGAGTTGATGCATTAGCGAATGCAGTAAAAGTAACATTAGGACCAAAAGGAAGAAATGTTGTTATAGGTAAGAAATTTGGAGCGCCACAAGTTACAAAAGATGGTGTTTCAGTTGCTAAAGAAATCGAGTTGAAAGATCCTATCGAAAATATGGGAGCTCAAATGGTGAAAGAAGTAGCTTCAAAAACTGCTGATATTGCTGGTGATGGAACAACAACTGCAACTGTTTTAGCGCAAGCTATTATTGGAGCAGGAATGAAAAATGTAGCTGCAGGTGCAAATCCAATGGATTTAAAAAGAGGAATTGATAAAGCTGTAATTGAAGTTGTGAAAAACCTAAAAGCACTTTCAAAAGAAGTTGGTTCTGACAATGATAAAATAAAACAAATTGCTACAATTTCTGCTAACAATGATGAAACAATCGGTTCATTAATCGCAGAAGCAATGAAAGTTGTTGGTAACGATGGAGTAATAACAGTTGAAGAAGCTAAAGGTACTGAAACAGAAGTGAAAACTGTTGAAGGAATGCAATTTGACAGAGGTTATTTATCTCCATATTTTGTAACAAATGCAGAAAAAATGATCGTTGAGATGGAAAATCCATTGATATTGATCTATGATAAAAAGATTTCTAACATGAAAGATTTACTTCCTGTTTTGGAACCAGTAGTTCAAGCTGGTAAATCTTTATTGATAATTGCAGAGGATGTTGACAACGAAGCTCTAGCTACATTAGTAATAAATCGCATACGTGGTTCATTAAAAGTTGCAGCAGTAAAAGCTCCTGGATTCGGAGATAGAAGAAAAGCAATGTTAGAAGATATCGCTATTTTAACTGGTGGTCAAGTAGTTTCTGAAGAAAGAGGTTTAACTTTAGAAAATGCAACATTAGACATGTTAGGTACTGCTGTTAAAATTGAAATCGATAAAGACAATACAACAGTAATAAATGGAGCGGGATCTAAAGAAGACATACAAGTTAGAATTGGTCAAATAAAAGCTCAAATTGAAACTACAACTTCAGATTACGACAAAGAAAAATTACAAGAACGTCTTGCTAAATTAGCTGGTGGTGTTGCTGTACTTTATGTTGGTGCTGCAACTGAAGTTGAAATGAAAGAGAAAAAAGACCGTGTAGACGATGCTTTAGCTGCTACTCGTGCAGCAGTTGAAGAAGGAATTGTACCTGGTGGTGGAGTTGCTTTAATACGTTGCATATCTTCTTTGGATAAATTAGTTGGCGCAAACGAAGACGAAAATACAGGTATCGCAATTATTCGTCGTGCAGTTGAAGAGCCTCTTCGTCAAATAATCGCTAATGCTGGTGAAGAAGGTGCTGTAATTGTTCAAAGAGTACGTGATGGAAAAGATGATTTCGGATTCAATGCTAGAACTGAAGTTTTTGAAAACTTATATGCTGCAGGGGTAATTGACCCTACTAAAGTTACGCGAATTGCAATTGAAAATGCTGCTTCTATTGCTTCAATGTTATTAACTACAGAATGTGTTATTACAGATTCTGCTGAAGATAATGCTGCAGGAATGAATATGGGTGGAATGCCTGGAGGAATGGGTGGAATGATGTAATTTAAGAAATAAGATTCTGCATTAGCAGAATCTTTTCTCGGTCCCTCTTCCCGATTTTATTCGGATAGAACGGAACGTTACTATATATAAAACGAGATTATCTTTTGGTAATCTCGTTTTTTTTTACTCAAAATTTAACAACCTTATAACATTTATAATAATTAGTGATCAACCAATAATACATACCTTTGACCTTATGAAAAAGCAAATAGCATCTTTCTTATTCGGTGTTTTAACAGTAACAATTTTGTTAAACTGTTACTTTGTTTCTATTTTCAAAAACTCTGATTTAATTAATACAAAGACACTAAAAGCAGAAAAAACTATTCAATTAAAGAAAGACAGCTATTCATTTGCAATTAGTGAATTAGTAGAAGAGGACGATGAATTTTTGAATTCACAATTTCTATTATTACATAATAAACCATTTTACTCTGAACTAAATTTCATTATAAATAATAGTAAGAAAAATAAAATAGCAAATATTGAATTTGCATTTATAACAAAATCAATACCTCTTTGGCTCGAAACGCGTCAAATTATTATTTGATTTTTTCTATTCCCCCACCTCTATTAAATCAAAAAAAATATTTTTTTATTCATTAGTGTTTATAACACTATGTATAACAATAGATTAAATGAAAAATCCAAAGACTTTTAATGAGCAAGAATTGATAGATAAATTAATTCATTTCTTACCCGCTCAATCTCCCTTAAAAGATTTCATCACACAAAATAGATTAATTTCTTTTCAAGAAAAAACATTTCACGAAGCTTTAAAAGATGCTTCTGAAATATTTGGATACAAAGTTTATCTTAGTTTAAAAGATTACCACCAGTTATTTAAAGAAAATAAAATAAATAAAGAAATTTTAGAATCAATTATTGATTCTAAAAAAGGAGATAAAACAAATGAATATTGGCTAAACAAACTTCTTAATCAAGAAGATTTAGAAGAGAAAAATAAAAGAATTGGTCAATTAAGATCCAAATGGAAAAGTGAATACAGAGTAGATTTAGATACAATTGTGCATACTAATTTATTTAAAATAATTTGTAGCTATTTAGATCAAGGGATTTCAATATGGAATTTCCCAACTGCAGATAAAGGATTATTAGGGTCAATTAAAGAATTAGAAAAAAACAGTTTCTCAAGTTTCTTCAAAACTAAAAGAGCGAGAAAACTACTTTTAGATGATAATTGCGAACTTGAATATTTATTGAATATTATAGTAGGTGATGAAGATCTATATGAACAATATGTTTTTGATCAACAATTTTCTCATCCTGGATGGTCTGGGTTAGCAGCTATTATTCAAAATAGACCTGAAACACTTTTAGACACTAAAAAAATTACTCTAAAAGATTTTATAGTATTAGAATTACTTCTTGAAATAGATGCTTTAGATGATCATTTTGGAAAGATTTGGTTTCCGATAAGTCATAAATTGGAAAATCAAAATTTTAATATATTTGACAAAGTTAAAACAACAGAAAATGATATTTTATTAGAAATTTGGCAAGAAGCATATGAATTTAGTTTTTATGATCAAGTACTGGAGGCTATTAAACTTGAAGAAAAAAATGAAACTAAAGATGAAATTTCTTTCCAAGCTTTTTTTTGTATTGACGACCGAGAATGTTCAATCAGACGTTATATAGAAAAAGAGGATCCTAAATGTAGAACCTTTGGAACACCTGGACATTTTAATGTTGAATTATTTTTCAAACCTGAAAATGGTAAATTTCACACCAAGGTATGTCCCGCTCCTGTAACTCCGAAGTTTTTAATAAAGGAAATAGAAAATTCTACTAAAAGAAAAAGTGAAATTCATTTTACAAAACAAGCTAATTCATTATTTTTCGGTTGGCTATTTACGCACACATTAGGTTTTTGGTCAGGGTTTAAATTAATGCTAAATATTTTTAGTCCGAGAAATAGTTCATTAATGGTTTCTTCATTTCAACACATGGATAAAAATTCAAAATTATCTATTGAAAATTTTGATCCAAATGATAAAGAAGGTGAATTGCAAATAGGCTTTTCAATAGATGAAATGACAGATAGAGTTGAAGGTTTATTAAAAAGTATTGGTTTAGTAAAAGATTTCGCTCCAATAATCTACCCTATTGGTCATGGATCAAGTAGTATAAACAACACTCATTATGCTGTATATGACTGTGGTGCTTGTTCAGGGAGACCTGGATCTGTAAACGCTAGAGCTATAAGCTATATGGGAAATCATAAAATTGTTAGGGAAAAATTAGCTCTAAGAGGTATTATTATTCCAAAAGAAACTCAATTTGTTGGTGCACTTCACGATACTTCTAGAGATGAGATTCTATTTTATGATTTGGAAATCCTATCACCTAAAAATAAGGAGGCCCATATCGTAAATGAGAAAAAATTCAATATCGCATTAGATAATAATGCAAAAGAAAGATCTCGAAGATTTTTATTAGTTAACACTCATGAAAGTGCTAAAAAGATTCATAATAAAGTTAGAAAAAGATCTGTTACATGGTATGAACCTAGACCAGAATTAACTCATTGTGGAAATGCACTATGTATAGTCGGTAGCAGAATTTTATCTAAAGGATTATTCTTAGATCATCGTTCATTTTTAAATTCATATAGCCATACTGTAGATCCTGAGGGGAAGTATTTATTATATATTTTAAATGCTATCGCTCCGGTATGTGGTGGAATAAATTTAGAATATTATTTTTCAAGAGTTGATAATCATATTTTAGGAGCAGGAACAAAATTACCACACAACGTAATGGGCCTTTTTGGTGTTGCAAATGGTATTGAAGGAGATTTAAGAACTGGATTACCAAAACAAATGGTTGAAATTCATGAACCACTTAGATGTATGACTATTGTTGAGCACTATCCAGAAATTATACTTGAAACGATACAGAAAAACCCTTCAACTTTTGAATGGTTTAAAAACGAATGGGTTCGATTAACAGCAATTCATCCTGAAACAGGCGATTTTTATATATTAAAAAATGGAAATTTTGAATTGTATAAACCATTTACAAAATCAATAGATAATGTTGAAGATATGATGGATCTTAT
>CALPSU020000067.1 GCA_943326315.2 Chryseobacterium gleum | reverse complement strand
TATTTTATTGTTTTTTTATATTAACTGAAAAATTAAATCATAGTGAACAGTATATCATAGGATGAAGAGCAAGTATTATTATGAGATAAATAAATTTAAAAAAATAATAGCTAAATATTAAATAAAAAATGTTAACTATATGATTTCCAATAGTTAAAAATAACAATCAATCATTAAACTCTAAAATTATGAAAACACATTACAAAATTAAAAATCTGATATATAGATATTTAAACGAAAATAACAACTATATTTTAAACAATTAATATTTATTAAATGATTTTAGCTAAAAATATTAAAAATTAGATCTATTATTTTTAAAACTAATTATAAAATGACCTAATATTTGAAACATAGACTTCACATAGTCTATAATAAATGGAGTTTTATTCAGTCAATATATAATCGTACAAATTAATTTATCAAAAATCCAAGTTCTGAATAACCGTAAAATTATTTGAAGCAAATATTATGTATTAGGCTTCCTTAAAAAAAATGAACAACAATACTGATCAATAAATAATCATTTATCCATTAGAAATATAAATAATGGCAATTGAAATTAAATTGAAAAATATTAATCGCAAATCTTATCAATAAATTAACAATTATTATTCATTAACAATTTCATTAATTCTTCTACAGTAACTTTTGTTCTTTGTAAAAGTTGAAATTGAATTGTAGAATCGTTAACTAAACCGAAACGAGCTTCTTCACAAGATTGAAAAATAAATTTAATTTCATCAATCAAATCATTAGATAAAGCAAATCTTTCAAGATAAGTATATAATTCAATCTTACTCATTACATTTTTTGTATTACCTCCAAAACTATTTAAACATGTCAAGAATATTGATTTCTGGAGTGATGCGTAAAATTTATCCAAATCATTATCTTTAAGGGAAAGTTCGGCTAATTGCATTTCTCGAATAACACTTAGTTTCAATTCTTTATTATTTAATTCTAATTCAAGATTTGAACCATTAGATACTTTTCGCTTTTTTAATACTATTATAATAAAAGAAAAAGCAATTGGAATTGTAATGAGCAGCAAATAAAAAGAAGTGTTAAACCCTTTATTTTTTTTAGAAGAAAAACCAATTTTACTAGACGGTGTATATAAAATATCTTCTTTCTTTATAATATTAGTATTTGGGATTTTTGGTAAAGCAATTTTGACATTAGATGAAATTGACATTTTTTCTAAATCTTTCTTAACTTCAATGTATTCTTTTTTAACTATATCAAAATAAGAAAATGATATTTGAGGGAAATTTATATTGCCACCTTCTTTTAATTGTATATTATATTTATAAGAAATGGAACCTTGAGAGCCGTTCGTTCCAAAAGCAAAATCTTCCACTATTATTGGATCGCCATAAATAACCAATTCTTTAGGTAAATTGAATTGAGGGGCACTTAACATATGTAGGTTACCTTCACCAGAAACTATTAATGTCATTTCTATAAAATCACCTTGCTTATAAGTGCTTTTAGATATTTTTTTTTCTAAAGAAAATTTACCAACTCCTCCACTAAAATTTTTAGGTGCATTTGGAGGTAATGGAAGAACATCTATTGTAGATGATGCTGAAGCAAAATCAAATCCATCAAATCCTTTTTTTAAATTCATCCTGAATGGTGAAATATGAAATCTACCTGTTCCTGAAGGGAAAAAAACTTGCTTATTTGCTTCGAAACAAAAGTATTCAATCCCTTTTATTGTTTTAATCTCAGGATCTTTTACTGAATTAATATCGTGTTTTTCTATCACACCTTCCATTTCAAAAGGTTCGTACCCTTCTATATGTGTTGGTTTGTAACGTGCAAATACTTTCGCAACTAATACAAGTGGTTCGCCTTCATAAATTTTAGATTTCGATTTCTCAATTATACCAAATGCAGGTTTTTTTAATTGTTTAGGTGAAAAATCAACTGATGAAGATGTTGAAGAAATGGGTTCGTCTCTATTAATTTTAACGGATACACTATTTGATTTATATAACTTACGATCTTTTTTAATATATGCTGGCCCAAATGTGTAGTTACCTTCTTTTTTAATAATTCCAACATTTGAGATATAAAAATACATAGTCAATTTTCCAGTATTCCCATCATATTCAGATTCACTTCCACTCATTGAAGTTCCTCCTTGAATAAAACTAGCTGGTAAATCAATATTAATATTACCGCCAATATTAGAAATAACTTTAACTGTTATTTCTTCTCCAACTTGAGAAACCTTTGGGTCAACAATTAATTGAATCATTGGCTTCTGAGCTGAACAAATACCTGCCAAAAGAATAAATACTATAGAAACTAACTTATTTAACATTTTACCAATCTTTATCAGATGATGTTTGACCTTTTTCATTTTTATTTCCGCTGCCAAGTTTACGCTTCGTTTCGGATTCTTGTTTTGATAATTTATCTAAAATTCTATCTACAGATTTCTTATTCTGGGATTGAGATTTAGATTTTGGTTGAGATTTTGGCTGAAACTGAGACTGAGGTTGAGACTGATTTTGAGATTTTGGATTATTTTTATTTTGTTGTTGTTTTAATTTCCGAATTGCTTCAGATAAATTATAACGCGTTTGATTATCATAAGAATTATTACGTAAAGATTTTTTATACGAATCAATTGCTCCTTGATATTTTTTTTGCTTCATCCTAGAATTTCCTAAATTATGAAACTGTTCGGCATTTTTCAATCTACCATTCTTCCCTAAAATTGGTTTTGAATATATTTTTTCGGCACTTGAAAAAGATTCTGATTTATAATTTGTCTGCGCAATTTCTTCTGAGAAATCAAATTCTTTTGGGGCTATTTTTTGTGCACTTTTATATAACTTAAGTGATCTCGAATATTCTTTAGCTCTATAAGCTGAACGTGCAAATTCTAATGTGTCACGCCAATTTTGCGAAAAAATATTCGAAAAAACCATAATAAACAATATGGAAAATAAATACTTCATTCTTTACTTTTAACTATTTTATCAATCCGCCTCATTGAATTACTTCCACTAAGAATATAAATCATCCAAAAAAACATTGCTATTATCAAAGGTATTTGATATTTTGATTCCTTAACGTTGAACTCTAAACCATCCATTTTAGTTCGCTTCATGCGATTAATTTGCGCTAAAAGATCTGTTAAATTTGGAAAAGGACTTGCGCTAACAATTGAGAATCCGTTTGCTTTAGATGCAATCTCACTAATAAATCTCTTATTTACTTTTGAAACTATTGATCGACCATAATCATCTGACTTATATCCTAACTCAGGTCTATTGGGATGATTTGGAATTAAACCTCCCTCCATTGACCCTAATCCTAAGACGCAAAGTTGAATATTACTTTCAACTATTTTATCTAATATCGTTTTAGGATTTTCTTCATGATTTTCACCATCTGTAACTAAAATTATTCCTTTAGTAGTTTTTAATTTTGAAAACATTCCGAAAGAAGTATATAAAGCTTGTGCAATATTTGTCCCTTGATTCGAAATCATATTTGTTTGAATTTCGTTAATGAACATCTTTGCTGCATAATAATCATTTGTCAATGGTAATTGCACATAAGCACTTCCTGCAAAAACTGTAATCCCTAATCGTTCTCCATGTAAATTATTAATCAATTGAACTAGTGCTCGTTTTGAAATTTCTAAACGAGAAAAATCTTTATCAATATCCTTAGTGTTCATCGAATTAGAGATGTCAACAGCAACAACTAACTCCATGCTTTCTGCTGAACCGACTACTTTTTTATTTCCATAAATAGGTAGAGCAAGGGTTACAATTAAAAATACGATTGTATTCCTAAATAAAAAAAAGCGAATAAACGTTTGAAAATTTGAAATCGGAACTAAAAAATAATGATGTAATTTAGGTTCAATATTCTTAGCTATCTTATTCGTTTTCAATAAATTTTTATAAAATAAAAAGCCTAATGGAAAAACCAAAACATTCAACCATAGTAATAAAGGATATTTAAATCCTAAATGATCTCCAGAGGTATTATTTTCTAAAAATCCAAATAAATATAAAATCAAAAAGAAAAATAACCAAAAGATAAATTCCCAGATAAGTATTCCAGTAAATACTAAACCTATTTGATATGTATATTTAGACTTATTCATTCGTTCTAAATAAAATAGATTTTACACTCCAAGTTAAAACTGCTATTAAAATCGCCCAATTTAAGAAACCAGCTGGTGAAGCAGGAGGATCAGATTTGTATTGTTGATCCAATATTTTATGTTTTTCCAAATTTTCAATCTCTTTATAAATAACTTGTAAACTTTCTTTATCAGTAGCTCTAAAATATTTCCCTCCAGTTTTAACTGCGATATTATTCAACGTTTTTTCATCAATTTCAACTGGAACATTTTCATATCTGATCCCAAAAGGAGTTATAATAGGTGACAATGCTTCACCATTCGTCCCCATGCCTATCGTATAAACTCTAACATTTTTAGACTTTGCCAATTCAGCAGCAACATCAGGAGTCACTTCACCTGCACAATTACTTCCATCAGTTAATAAAATAACAACTTTTGATGGCAATGAATCATTTCGTAATCTAGAAACAGCTGTTCCTAAGCCAGTCCCAATTGCAGTTCCGGGTTCTAAATTCTCTCCAGTAACTTTATCAATCTGATCTTTCAAAATTGAATAATCTAAAGTAGTAGGACAAGCAGTATAGGCCTCCCCTGCAAAAACGACTAAACCAATTCTATCTACTTTTCGACCATCAATAAACTCTTTTGCAACTACCTTAGAAGCTTCCATTCTATTAGGTTCAAAATCTCTCGCCAACATAGACATAGAAACATCCATTGCAATTACGATATCAATTCCATTTTTATAACTTTCGTTAATATTTTCGTCAGAATTCCAATCATACGGTTTTGCTAAAGCGAAAATAATTAAAACAGCTACAAATGCATATAATCCAATAAACACTTTTCTCAAATCTGAAATCCAAACTGATTCAATATTATTCTGTTCTTCTTCAGTTCTAGAAAATTTCACTTCCCCTTCTTTTCGATTTTCAATTTTCCACATTCGAAAAATAAAAACTGGAACAAATAATAATAACCACAACCAATGTGGGGAAAGAAAATCATATTCCCAAAATAATATATTCCAATTATTCAGCATCTTCAATATCAATTGGTGATGTTTGTTCAATAATTTGTTTTGCGATTTGAGAAAGTCGAACAACTGTTATTTCTTCAGGTTCTGATTTTGCAAATTTCACCATATCAGATTGATTTAAAATCTCATCAATTGAATCCATTACAAAAATTGGTAACCCTTTTTGAGAAAGTAATAATTTTGTTTCATAGGATGTTTTTTCAAATAAATTCAAAGTGAATCGTTTTGATAAATATTCTCTTAATATGAAAGATAATTCAACATAATGTTCTTTTAAAAATCCGTTATTCCACAATTGTTTTTTCTCTAATGCTTCAATTTCTAAAATCGTTTTCTCCTTTAAAGAAAGTGGTCGAACATTAATTTCATTTTTAACTATAGGATATTTTAATTTTTTATATTTTTTCCAACGATAAAATACATACAAACATATACCTAAAAAAAGCAAGATATAAAACCACCAACCATTTTTTGAATTAAAATCCTTAATTGCTTCTTTTAAAGAAAATTTTTTAGGAGGAATTTTCACAAATGATTCTTTAATATCGTAAATGTCTTGACCTTTTATATTTTTCACCAAATCAACAGAAAAAGTAACAGCGGGAAAATAATTAGTGATTCCATTGATTAAATATTTAACCGTTTGTATCTGAAAAAAACCTGAATCCCAAGGAATTACTCTATAAGAACCAAACCATTCAATTTTCCCTTTACTATTAATTATTGTATCCTTAAAAGGATTTATTATTTCAAGTTGAGTTAATTCCTTTTCTTTTTTGGGATTATTTGCTGGTAAATTAATTTCAAAAGATTCAAATTGAATATTATCATCTTTATTTAACGTAACGCGATACGTTAACACAAAATGCTCACCAACAAGCAATTTATTTTTTTCAATAATAGTCTGACCATTTTGTCCAAAAACAAATGAGCAAATTATGTAAAAAGAAAATATATAAATCCAACTTTTCATTTTCCCCTTTGTTGAAATAATAACATTAATGGATGCATGAAATTATCTTCAGTTGAAATTGAAACATAATCGATTCCTGATTTTTTGAACTCATTGAATAATTGATGTTCCAATCTTTTATAATCGTTTAAATAATTTAATCGTACACTTTCAGAATTCGAATTGACCCAAGTTTTCTTACCTGTTTCTGCATTGTAAAGTTGAACTAGTCCCATTTTTGGCAATTCATATTCAGCAATATCACTTAAACGAATAGCAACTATATCGTGTTTTTTATTACTGACTTTTAACCCTTCCATAAAATTATTTTCGTCAATAAAATCACTTATAACAAATGAAATACTTCGTTTCCTTTGGGTATTTCTGAAAAACTTTAATGCTTCGTTAATATTTGTTCCTTTACTATTTGGTTTAAAATCTATCAACTCTCTTAATATAATCAAAGCATGTTTACGTCCTTTCCCTGGAGCAATATATTTTTCAACTTGATCAGAAACAAAAATAGCTCCTACTTTATCTTTATTATTAATAGCTGAAAAAGCTAAAACAGCGGCAATTTCTAAAGCCAATTCTTTTTTTGATTTTTGAGTAGTTCCAAATTCTTCAGAGCCTGAAATATCAATAATCAACATGACTGATAATTCTCTTTCTTCCTCAAAAACTTTAACAAATGGAGAATTAAAACGAGCTGTAACATTCCAATCAATAGTTCGAACTTCATCGCCCATTTGATATTCTCGAACTTCGCTAAAAGCCATACCTCTTCCTTTGAATGCCGAATGATATTCTCCAGAAAAAACTTGTTTTGTCAATCCTTTCGTCTTGATTTCAAGCCTTTGTATTTTTTTTAGAAGTTCTATTGTATCCATTTATTTTAGCAAAAAGCTGTTAGCTTTTATTTATTAGTGCTTAATCCAACATTAAAAATTACCAATCAACAATTCTCAAGGTACCTCTACTTTATTAATAATTTTTGCTATAATATCATTTGCTGAAATATTCTCTGCTTCAGCTTCATACGTTAAACCTATACGGTGACGCATAACATCAGCAGCTATTGCTCTAACATCCTCTGGGATAACAAATGCTCTATTTTGCAAAAATGCATATGCTTTTGCGGCAAGAGCCAAATTTATACTTGCTCTAGGTGAACAACCAAAATCAATTAATGATTCTAAATGTCCAAGACCATATTTTTGAGGAGTTCTCGTTGCATACACAATGTCTACTATGTAATGCTCAATTTTTTCATCTAAATAAATTTCACGAACAAGTGCTCTAGAACGAACAATATCTTCCGAAGTTAGAATTTTCTTCACTTTAGACAAACCTTCTTTACGAACATTTGAACGTATAATTAATTTTTCTTCTTCTTTTGAAGGATAATCTAAAAATACTTTTAACATAAAACGATCCACTTGAGCTTCAGGTAAGGGATAAGTTCCTTCTTGATCAATTGGATTCATTGTAGCTAATACTAAAAAAGGGTCAGCTAGTAAAAAAGTTTCATCACCGATAGTAATTTGACGTTCTTGCATTGCCTCCAATAACGCACTTTGAACCTTTGCAGGTGCCCGATTTATTTCATCCGCTAAAACAAAATTTGAAAAAACTGGCCCTTTACGAACTGTAAAAGATTCCGTTTTCTGACTATAAATCAATGTACCTGTAACATCTGCCGGTAATAAATCAGGTGTAAATTGGATTCTACTAAAATCAACATTAATTGCTTCAGCTAACGTTTTAATAGCTAAAGTTTTTGCTAAACCTGGCACACCTTCTAATAAAACGTGACCATCAGCTAATAAAGCAATCAATAAACGATCAATCATATAATGTTGACCTACAATTACATTTGAAATCTCTTGTTTCAACTGAGAGATTAAATAATTCTCATTTTTAATCTTTTCACTTAAAATACGTAAAGTTTCAGCCGGGTTGAGAGTAATATTTAATATATCTGACATAAAGTTTGTAATTTTAACATACAAAGTTGTCAAACATTAGTCGGAAGTGCTTGTTTTTGCTGTTAAATAATGTTAACATTGATGTCTGTAAATGAATAAAAAGTGTTAAATGGAACCACGTAAATGCCAAGAATGTAATCAAGGTTTAAAAGGAAGGAAAGATCAAAAATTTTGTTCTGATTATTGTAGAAACACATTCAACAATCGATTAAATGAAGATGCTACAAGTTATATACGTCGAATCAATAATATTCTTCGTAAGAACAGAAGAATCCTTTCATTGTTAAATCCAACTGGAAAAATTACAGTTGAGGGAATAAAATTAGGCGAGGAAGGTTTTAACTTTCATTATTATACTAATATATACAAAACTCAAAAAGGTGCTTCATACCATTTTTGTTATGACCAAGGCTATTTAAAAATGGAAAATGATCAATATATGTTAGTTCAAAAACAAGATTATGTAAAATAATTTAAAATATAAAATTCTGATTATAAATTGATTAATAAATTTTTTATATTTTTATTTTTTTTTAATTAAACCTTTTAATAAACTTGAGGTCTAAAAAAACAGAATACAAACAACAATTAAATTTTAACTTTTAAATTTTTTATCATGAAACTAAAAACTGGATTATCGCTTTTCATAGCTGGAGCTACATTAAGTATTGCAATTGTTAGTTGCAAAAAAGATGCAAAAACTACAACACCTATAGCAACTGTAGATACAGATACATCAACAGAATCAGATAACAATTTAGCAGATGCAGCATTTAATGATGTGCAAAATATTTCTGACCAAGCATATAAAGGAAATTTAACATTTTATTCTCCTATTTATACAGGAGGAAAAGAAACAGCTACTAATGTAGGTTTAGAAAAATCAAGTTGCGCTTCTATAACTAGAGATTCAGTTATAGTTTCAGGAAATGTCGCTTCTGGAAATATTGTTGTTGATTTTGGCACAGTAAATTGCTTATGTAATGATGGGAGAAACAGAAGAGGTAAAATAAATATTTCATATACAGGTCGTTATAGAGATAGTGCTTCTGTTCGTACAATAACATTCACAGACTACTATATAGATGACAATCAATTAACAGGAACAAAAATTGTTACAAATAAAGGTCACAATGCGAATGGGCATTTAAACTATGACATTTCTGTTAACGGATCAGTTATTAAAGCTAACAATGGTGGAACTCATACACATATTGCAAATCGAAATAGAGAGTGGATATCAGGCGAATCAACTCTAGTAGTTAGCGATGATGTTTATTCGATAACTGGAAGCACTTCAGGAGTAAATGCTGCAGGAGTAGCTTATACAGCAAACATCACGACAGCTTTACATAGAGCCGTAAGTTGTTCTTGGATTGATTCTGGAGTTGTTGAAGTAACTAGAACTGGAAAACCAACACGTACATTAGATTATGGAAATGGGACTTGCGACCACGATGCAACTGTAACAATTAACGGAACATCACGCGCGATTACTTTACATTAATATAAGTAAAAGATAATTTAGGCTGTTCCAATTCGGAGCAGCCTTTTTATTTCATCTCAAAAACTTCCTCATCACAAAATCTTCCATTAAAAATCCATTTCCAATATCAATATTTTCTTCTTCTATTATTTCAAAGCCATATTTTTGATAAAACAAAACTGCATTATTGAATCTATTTACGTTTAATAGTAGAAAGTTACATTTGTATATTTTTGCCATATCAACCGCCTTGTTCATTAATTTTTTCCCTAGCCCCATTCTTTGAAAACTTGGGAGAATATAAATTTTATGAATTTTTAATATAAATAAATTTATTTCTAATGGTTGGATTCCGATAAATCCTATATCGTGACCATCTTT
>CALPSU020000066.1 GCA_943326315.2 Chryseobacterium gleum | reverse complement strand
TTTTTTGTTTTTTAATATTTGATCTTCCCTAATTGACCGTTGTAATAAGTCTAATAAATCGTCTTTTGTATGGTTTTCTAATGTGTAAACTTGACAACGTGAAAGTAAAGCAGATATAACTTCAAATGAAGGGTTTTCAGTTGTAGCACCAATTAAAGTTATAGTTCCTTTTTCGACTGCCCCTAACAATGAATCTTGTTGAGCTTTCGAAAAACGATGAATTTCATCAATAAATAGAATTGCACCTTTTTGTTGAAACATTCCAGCATTTTCTACTTTAGATATTACATCTCGAACATCTTTAACTCCGGATGAAATTGCAGAAAGTGTGTGTACTGGACGATTCAAATATTCTGCAATTAATTGAGCTAATGTTGTTTTTCCTACTCCTGGTGGTCCCCATAAAATCATAGAAGGAATTAAACCAGCATCTAATGCACGTCGAAGAGATGCGCCTTCTTTTAAAAGGTGTTGCTGCCCTACGTATGAATTAAGCGTTTTAGGCCGCATACGTTCAGCTAACGGAGCAAGAATAGACATAATTAATTAGGACGTTTATGTTTCCAACGTTTATGAGACCATAGCCAAAATTCTGGATGTTCTGAAATAACCATTTCCAAATATTGAGTATGTTTATCTAATATAAAACCTTCACTTACTTTATTTGGTTCGTCTGTAATAGGGTAGAATGTAACTTCATAAAAGCCTCTTTTTACCTTGCGAATACATCCAAATAAGATAGATTGATCATATTTAGCAGCAAGTCTTTCAGTACCTTTCATCCATCCAGTATCTTGATTGAGGAATGTGTTCCAATACGCTTTTTTAGGTTCTAAAGGAGATTGATCATTAACCATTATTGCCATAGTAGGCTCATTCGTTTTTTGTTCTGAGAAATAACGTGGAATTTCACGCATACTAATCATTTTCATTCCAAAACGTTGCCTAGAATTTTTAATTACTTTATCAAAAAACTTATTTTTTAAGGGATGATACGCTGCTAATGTTTTATGTTTCATTTGTTGCTGTAACCCAACTGCGTAATATTCCCAATTATTATAATGCCCACAAAGTATCATTAAGCTTTTTCCTTTTTCGTAATAAGAATTTGGAAGTTCAGGATTAACAATTGAACAACGTTTAATAATTTCCTTTTCAGAAATACTGAATGATTTAGCACTTTCAACTAAAAAGTCGGTGAAATGATGATAGAACTTTTTTTCAATAATTATTATTTCACTTTCAGATAGTTCAGGAAAAGAGTTTTTTAAATTATTTCTTACAACTTCTTTTCGATAACCAATTAAATGGTAGCAAATTATATAAAGAAAATCTGAGAACCAATAAAGCACACGAAAAGGCAAGTAAGAAACTGGAATTGCAACACAATAAAATAAAATGCGACTAAATGAGTTCGTCATGTTTTTATAATTGATTCAAAATTAATCTTTTTGAGCTTAAATCAAAATAGAAGTAGTTAAATTAACTGATGAATCAAGGAATCTTATATTAAAATATTTCATCAATTATCTGTTGGATCTATCGGAAACTTTGACATAACTTTAAATTTACCTCCTAAATCATACATAAATCTTTTCCATGTTTGCTTTGATTTTGATTCGAAAAGCATCCCTTTTGAAGATAAATTAGCAACAATCCAAGAGTTTGTTTCTAATTCTTTTTCAAGTTGTTCGCTAGCCCATCCAGAATATCCAATAAAAAAACGAACGTATTTTGAAATTGATTTATCTTCATTCATTAATGCAGTAAGTTGTTTGAAATCACCACCTAAATATATGTTTTCAGAAACTAAAACACTATTATTTATCTTATCTCCCAAAGTATGAATAAAGTATAAACTATTTACTTCCATGGGGCCACCTAGACTAATTTGAGTTTCAAAATCTGGAAAAGATTCATCAAGTTCATGAAGATTAATTGAAATTAAATTATTTATAACAAAACCAAAACTACCCTCTTTGTTATATTGACATATATAGACCAGAGACCTTCTAAAAAAGTCTTCATCTAAAAAAGGGTTTGAGACTAAAAGTTTTCCTTTTTCTGGATCTATTGAATTTGTGAAAGTAATATCAATCAATTTTTCTTTTTTCTGCGAAATTAATAATTACGATTGGCAGTTGACAAATTATTAGAAGAATAATGGCGGTTTTCTTAAATCTAATTTAGCATCTTTAAACATATTTGAATTAGACCTTAAGCTAAACAAGAAACTTTGGTTCCCTCCAATTGGAATCCAGTTTAAAGATAAGTTCCAACAATGCATATCTCTTGTTAAGGTTAGTGTTGTGTAGGTTATTTTAATTGTTTTAACATCAAAATTCATTGTGCCTATTATTTTCCATCTTTTAGTAAAGCTTAAATCTCCGTTTGTAGAAATTGTTTGTACAGATTTAAAATCTTTAGTATCAATTGAAGTCTTATTCATGTTTGCTGTTACTGAATAAACATGTGAAAAATTGATTTTCCAGGGAATATCGAAATTTATAACTCTCTCAGGATATAATGAAAAATATCTATAATCTGAATTCCAATTTACGCCATTTTTGGAAGATAAATCATCTAGTTTTTTCTGACTTTCTTTTGAAGTTAAAGTTAATGTGGTAGTGAAATTTGTAGAAGTTAGTCGTCCAATCTTACCACTTGAATTTATTGCATATTTACTCGTTGATTTACCTGTAATTGAAGACCAGTCATAAGGACTTAGATTAGATGTCGTTACAAAATTCACGTAAGGAAAAGGACTAACTCTTAAATTTAAATTTATGTCAGAAAGTTTCATTGAATCTTTTAATAAGTCATATTGACCATTCAAAGAAAGGGCATCAATTATTCTAGTCTTCTTAAATCCTGTAATTGTATCTTTGTCTGATTTCCTTTTTAATTCAAAAGTGTTATTAAATCCAAATGTAACAAGGGCTTGGTTCGATATAGAAGGAGAGGAGTATATACTTTGTTCAAAAGGAGAATATTTTATTTCTCTTACAACAACTTTTCCGGTATCAAGTGTGTAAATTTTATTCAAATTAGGAACGTATCTAAATCCAAAAGAAGGTGTTAAGATGTGTCTTAATAGTGGTTTACTTTTTTTTCCAGCAATACGATAATATGCATAAACTACAGTTGTTAATGATGCATTTAAAGAAAGTTCATTAGTGGCTCCAGCTTTTTGAAGTTTATTTATATTAAAGTTATTTGTAACTAGAGTAGGATCGTAAGTTTTTTCTAATTGCTGAAAATTAATTTTATTAGTATAGGTTATGGAAGGGGTAAGTTTCCATGTGTTTTTAAAAAATCCAGCAGTAGTTTGAACAGTCATATTTTGTAATATACCGTTATTAAATTGATTTTGAATATCCTTATATTGGTTATGTTTTAATAATGAATCACCAAAAGAAGCTCTGTTTTGAGATTCAAAATTGTATGATATAGCTATTCTAGAGAAAACTTGTTTCCATTCTTCTTTTCCAGTAATAATGTTTTTTAGAGGAGAAAAACGTGTAACATTTGCTGTAATTATTGGGCTAGTTAAAGAAATAGATTTTGAACTAGTATTTTGTTTTAAAGATAATTTAACTCCAAGAGATATCGGTTTACCTGGAAAAAAACGTTGCATGTTAACGTCTGAATTTAATTGATTCGTAAAATATTGTGTGTTAATTGGGTCTAAACTGTTTTTAGTATTATTATCTGAAACAAAGTTTACATTAGAAGAAAATGACCAATATGGATTAGATTTAGCATCTTTTTGATGAGACCAAATTAAAGCAACTTTTTCACTATCTTCTTTTTTAGGAAAGGGTGGTTTTAGATTTTGATACAAAAGAGTAAAAGTACCTTTACGTTTATATTGGGTGAAATAATCAGTGGTGTTTTTTAATCCCCAACTTCCTCTATTAAATATTGTTAAGTATACACTTGTATGAACTTTTGGGTTTATAGGAAAGAAGTAACCAAGATCTCTTAATCCAAATCCGGTGCCTGAAAAAGGAACAATTTGAGGAAATAATAAACCATGCGTCCTTGTTTTAGATTGAGGAATAACGCTAAAAGGAAGTCCAAGCGGAGTCGGTATACCTTTAATCCATAAATTCATTGGACCAGTCACAATCCTTTTGTCAGGAATCATAACGGCTTTAGAAAGTTGGAAATGATAATGAGGATCGTCTATATATTCACACGTTGTAAAACGTCCTTGTTTAAAATGAATTTCACCATTTTTATGTCTTTTGGCTATATTCATATAAAGATAAATTTCATCTTGCTTAATCTTTACTTCTTCAATATATCCTTTTTGAGTATTGAAATTGTATCGAATTCTAGAAGCTTCTATTTCTTCAGCGCCATTTTTAAATTTGGGAGTTTCTATTTTATTACTGTCTTTGTCGAAAATATAAGTTGCAAAAACTTCATTTTTTTTCAAATCAACAATAATATACCCTGCATTCATTTTCGTTCCAAGGTATTCTAAATGTGCTTCTCCAAATAAATGAATTTTACTCTCTTTTAAATCAACGAATATAGAATCTCTAGATCCATAAATAGCAGATTCTTCAAAAGATTCATCGTTTACATAGATAGTATCTTTTTTTGGATTGCTAATAGAATCTTTTAAAATTAATTCTTGAGAATACGAAGTTTCAAACGTAGACATTATTAACAATGTACTTAAGAAAACTAAGAGTATGAAACGATTATTTATCAATTATTAGAAGTAAATTTGCAATTGTCAATTTTAAAACCAGTACAAAATTATAAAATTACCTTGTAATGAAGGATAAAAGAATGGATATTATCAGAAACTATGCCACCTTTTTGGTTTTAATTATGTTTTATAGTTGTTTAAGTTTTTCACAATCGACGGAAGATACTCGTGCATCTATAAAAACGATAGTTATAGATGCAGGTCATGGCGGCAAGGATCCAGGATGTCATGGTCACTCGGCTCATGAAAAAAATGTGTGCCTTTCAATGGCTCTAAAATTAGGCTCTTTAATAAATAAGAAATATCCTCAAATTAAAGTAATCTTCACTAGAGAAACGGATGTTTTTGTAGAGTTGGATGAAAGAGCAAAAATAGCAAACAGAAATAAAGCTGATTTATTTATTTGTATACATGCGAATTCTGCTGTAGAAACTGTTTTTGGTGTCGAAACATATGTGTTAGGACTTCATAAAACGGAAGCACAGCAACTTATTGCAGAAAGAGAAAATGCTACAATTTACCTGGAAGAAGATAAAGGAGCTAAGTATAAAGATTTCGATCTATCACCTGATGCAATTATAGCACGTCAGATTCAATTATCAGTTTTTCTAGACCAATCAATAAGTTATGCTTCAAAAGTTCAATCGGAATTTAAACAAATAGGGAGATCAGATAGGGGAGTTAAGCAAGCTGGGTTTTTAGTTTTATACAAAACCACAATGCCAAGTATTTTGATTGAAACAGGATTTTTAACAAATTCAAATGAGGAAAAGTTTTTAAATGATACAACAAACCAATTAAAAATGTCAACTGCTATGTTTGATGCTTTTGAGCTTTATAGAAATGAACTGGAGGGTATAGTTTCAGAGCCAACACCTTTAAAAACTAAAGTTAATGATCCTTTTGTGAAAGATAAAACAGACGTGAAAATTAGTATTCCGAAAATTGAACCGAAAAAAGAATTTAAAATAGTTCAAAATGGAGAAGTGAAAACAGAAGTTAAAAAAGAAAAAAAAATAGAATTACCTTCTGAAAAAGATAAAGTTATTTTTAGAGTTCAAATTGTGACTTCAGATAAAAAAGTTTCTTTAGATGATACTCGTTTTAAAGGTTGTAAAATATTTGAGTACCAACAAGGTAATGTTTTTAAATATGCAGCTGGAGAATTCATAAACGACCATAAAGCTGCAATTAATTACAAAATTCAAATGCGTTCTAAAGGATTTAATGATGCTTTTATTGTAGCATTTTTCAATGGTGAACGCATTATTATAGAAAAAGCTATTAAATTAGCAGAAAAATAAAGTTTTGAAGATATCAAAAGAAATTAAAGTTGGAATTATAGCTCTTGCAGCAATAGGATTGTTGGTGTCTGGAATTAATTTTTTGAAAGGAAATAGTTTTTTTGGAGGAGATGATGTTTATTATGCATATTTCTCAAATTCTGGAGGAATTATTCCTGCTAGTTCTGTAGTTTTAAATGGTGTTTCTATTGGAAAAGTACTTTCGGTTGAAAATATGATTAATCAAACTCCAGAAAAACAGGTTCGAATAACATTTAATCTTCAGATTCGTAATCTAAAAATTACTAGAGGTTCAACTATTGAAATTGGCCCACTTGATTTGTTTAATAAAGGATTGGTATTAGAATTAAATCCAGACGATTCAAGGGGTTACTACCGTCCAGGTGAGGGTATAATGGGGTCTGTAGCTGTAGATATGTTTTCACAAGTAAAGGCTTATGCTGATCCTGTTTCTGCTCGACTTCAAAGTATGATGGAAAAAGTGGATAAATTGGTAGCTTCTTTTTCTTCATTTTGGGACACTACAGCAACTACACAGTTAGAAGGAAGTTTATCAGAACTGCAAATTGCAATATCTCGTTTCTCAAGTGTTGCTGGACAAGTTGATGAATTATTAGCAACTGAAAAAGTGAAATTTAGTTCTATTTTAACTAATGTAGAGGGTATTTCATTGAATTTGAAAAAGAGTAACGATGAAATAACAGGAATACTTGGGAATGCTAAGAAAATCACAGATGATCTTGTAACTGCAGATTTTAAACATGTTATAGGGGATGCGCATAACGTCATTAAGAAATTAAATGGTGTTATGGAGACAGTTGAAAAAGGAGAAGGAACTTTAGGGAAATTAGTAAAAGATGACGTTTTATTTAATGAATTGGTGAAATCGAATAAAGACCTACAAAATTTAATAATTGATTTAGAAGCCCATCCTGAGAGGTATATTAATATCTCTTTAATTGGTAGAAAATCGAAGGGATTACATTTAACCGTCGATGAAGAGAAGAAATTGCACCAAGTGATAGATACAATACCTAGTAAATAAATAAAAAAAGAGTATATGATTTCAACATTTGTTTTTATTATTTTATCCTTAGTAGGATTTGGTTTTTTTACATGGAATGCTCAAAAAATAAGAGCTAATATCCTTTTAGGAAGAGATCTTGATAGAACTGACAATAGGTCTCAACGTTGGAAAATAATGACTTTAGTTGCTTTAGGTCAGAAAAAAATGTTTGCAAGACCTATACCTGCAATGCTTCATATGGCTTTGTATTCTGCTTTCGTAATTACTCAAATTGAATTAATTGAAATTATTGTAGATGGAGTTTCTGGATCTCATAGAGTGTTTAGACCATCTTTAGGAAGTTTTTATACTTTCATAGTTAGTTTTATCGAAGTGCTTTCCGTTTTAGCATTCATTGCAACAATTGCATTTTTATCGAGAAGAAACTTAATAAAACTTCCTCGATTAAATATGAAAGAATTAGCCGGCTGGCCTAAAAAAGATGCAAATCTTATTTTAATAATGGAGTTAATTCTTGTTACATTTATTTTTATGATGAATGGTGCCGATGAGGTTTTATATAGAAAAGGTTGGTCTCATGCCGAAAATTTAGGAGATAGTTCTTTAGGCTTATCTATTAGTAGTTGGTTTGGGCCGTTACTATTTGGTAATGTTTCTGAACATGGACTACATATTATTGAAAGAATAGGTTGGTGGGGACATATAGCTATGGTTTTCGCATTTTTAAATTTTTTACCTTATTCAAAACATTTACATATACTTTTAGCATTCCCTAATACTTGGTATTCTAATTTGAATAAAAAAGGGAAATTAACAAATCTTGAATCAGTAACAAAAGAAGTTCAATTGATGATGGATCCAAATGCTGATCCCTACGCTGCTGTTGAAGTTGATCCAAATGCAGAACCTGTTCGTTTTGGAGCAAAAGATGTAACTGATTTAACTTGGAAAAATTTATTAGATGCTTATTCATGCACAGAATGCGGTAGATGTACATCTTCTTGTCCAGCTAACATTACAGGTAAAATATTATCTCCAAGAAAGATAATGATGGATACAAGAGATCGTTTAGTAGAGGTTGGTGAAAATATTAGAAAAAACGGGAAAGATTTTACGGACGGAAAAAGTTTGTTAAACGATTATATTACAGAAGAAGAAATTTGGGCATGTACATCTTGTAACGCGTGTGTGGAAGCTTGTCCTGTTAATATTGATCCATTATCTATTATTATTGACTTAAGAAGAAGTTTGGTGATGGAAGAGTCTAAAATGCCAACTGAATTAGCAGGAATGTTAACGAACATAGAGAATAACGGTGCACCATGGCAATTTGCCCAAGCAGATCGTTTAAATTGGGCAAACGAACAATAAACAATTTATTTGTTATTGTCTCGTAGAGACATAAAATTTTACGTCTTCACATAGAAAAAAAGAAATTAAAAAACACATAGCATGAGCAATCTATTAAAAGTACCAACAATGGCTGAAATGATGGCGGCGGGTGAAACACCGGACATCTTATTTTGGGTTGGATGCGCAGGAAGTTTTGATGATAGAGCCAAAAAAATCACAAAAGCAATTGTAAAGATTTTACATAACTGTAAAGTTAAATTTGCAGTTTTAGGTACAGAAGAAAGTTGTACCGGTGATCCAGCTAAAAGAGCAGGGAATGAATTTACATTTCAAATGCAGGCAATGATGAATATCCAAGTATTAGATGGGTATGAAGTTAAGAAGATTGTAACAGGTTGTCCGCATTGTTTTAATACTCTGAAAAATGAATATCCTGAGTTAGGAGGTAAGTATGAAGTGATTCATCATACCCAATTAATTCAAGAATTGATTAACTCAGGTCAATTAAAATTAGAAGGTGGAGCACAATTTAAAGGAAAGAAAATTACATTTCATGACCCATGTTATTTAGGTAGAGCAAATGATGTTTATGAGGCTCCGAGAAGCTTAATTGAAAAGCTAGACGCAGAATTAGTTGAGATGAAACGATGCAAAACTAATGGTTTATGTTGTGGAGCAGGTGGAGCTCAAATGTTTAAAGAAGCTGAAAAAGGCAATAAAGAAATTAATATTGAACGAACAGAAGAAGCATTAGAAACTTCAGCTGAAATTATTGCTACTGGATGTCCTTTTTGTAATACCATGATGACCGATGGTATTAAACTAGCTGGGAAAGAAGATGATATTAAAGTTTTAGATATTGCAGAATTAATCGCTTCGGCTTCAGATTTATAAGGTATGTATTTTCCACAATTATCAAGCGATTCAAGAGTTTGGGTTTATCAATCAAATAAAGCCTTTTCAGAAAGTGAAAAAAGCTTGTTAACTGAAAGTTTCAAAGAATTTGTTTCTTCTTGGGCAGCCCATGGTGCGAAATTAGTTGCTGATGCAATTGTAATAGGAGATTATTTTGTAGCACTAGCAGTAGATGAAAAAACAGCAATGGCTTCTGGATGTTCAATAGATAGTTCCGTAAAGTTTATTAAATCAGTTGGCCAACAATTAAATATTGATTTTTTTAATCGTTTAAAATTAGTTGTAAAAAAAGATTCAGAAATTAAAATGATTTCTTTTTCAGATTTAGATCAATTTAAGGATTGGAAAATTTATAACACACTAGTTAATACTGTTGATAAGTTGAATAATTCATTTTTAATACCAGTTGAAGAAAGTGAATTGTATAAAATGCCTTTCTAAAATTATTGATTTATATTTTAAAAATTTATTTCAGAATTACAACCAGAAAACTGTTTTTTTAACTAACTAACTTGACAATAAAATAAATCAACAAAAAAAGTGATACTTAACATATATTTCAGTAATATTCAATTAATTTGTTGTACATTTCAATTTTATTACCCCCAAAAAAAATGAAAGATTGGGAGTTCATTAATAAAAAGACCGTTGCAAAATAGCCGTA
>CALPSU020000065.1 GCA_943326315.2 Chryseobacterium gleum | reverse complement strand
TATTATTTACAGCTCCCGGCATTAACGTAAATGGACCTGCAGATTGAACAAATCTTCTATCTCCTACTGGATTTGTTGCTGTTGATTCATTCCATACTGGTTGTGGACCTCCTGTAGCCCATCCTAGTGGATCTGAATCATCTGGAAACATGTATGTAGAAAGTGGCGAGCCTCCATGACCTTGACCACCATAAGTTAAATCTGATCCATTCGCCCATTTTCCACGCATAAAATTGTAAAATTCTACTGCATTACTTGGATCTGTATATGGATATACTGCTCCTTGTCCAGTAAAATATGTAAATCTAGTCATCCCGAAACGTTCATTATCAACGATGTTATCATCGTATCCTATTCCAATTCCTTTGTAAACTATACCTCCACTGTCTTTAGCTAGAGATAGATTATCTGGATAATATCCATTTAACTTATGATCGGCATCTTTGTAAGGTCCTTCAAAGAAATCTACTCCAATTGCTGGTGGATTTAAACCATACCCAACTTGACCATTCGTTTCATCATTGTTATCTCCATTATAAACATATCCAAGTCCTCTAGAGACATCACAACCAGTGTAATCATCTTGGGGATTTCCTAAATCGGCATCTAAGAATTGAGAGAAATACGTATTTTGTAATGTTTGTGTACCTCTATTTATTAATTCATAGTTATAGAATGTCATTCTATTGATCTCATCATCTGTAGCAAATGCGAATGCTTGAGCACGAATTTCCATACCAATTGGTTCTCCGCCTGTTTCAGTATGAATATTTCCTTTATCGTTAAATACCCACCAAAATGTTTTATCACCGTAAAGTGATACACGTCTATCTGCTCCACATTTTACATCATCTCTATTTAAAATATCATCGTACCATGGGTAATCACCATCTTCGGTTGGTCTGTATACTCCGTCGTTATTTCTATCGTAAAATGGAGCTAAATAATAATCTTGTCCTAATGAGATGTCTCCATGAGCTGGCCATCCTTCTATTCGGTTTAAGACTTCATTTGAAGGAGAATCAGCTTTATCTGTAATTAGTCCATGTTCACCTTCCCACCATGTAGAGAATGCTACTACTTCTGCTTTTTCTATTACAAAAAACTTATCGTATGCTAGACATTGATCAGGTGTAATTGTTGCAGCACCATGATCTTTAGTAATTCCATCTCCTTGTGGGTTATTAAAATCATATTGATAATTTCCTGTTCCTGCTATTACAGATAATGGTCCTGACCAGAAATCATTCCCTCTTCTATATTCTAGAGCAGCAATTTTTAATTGCCCATTTACATCCGTACCACCCATCCATAGTGCTCCTGCAAATATCGCAAAATGCTTAATATCATTCGGTCCTGTAGATTTAGGTATTTCATAAGCAGCGATGTTAGCTTGTCTATTTTGGAACATATTTCCTCCATTTTCAATCCACGCTTTAACATCGTTGAATTCTAAATACAATCCTTTTGTAGCCGGTGCACACGCTGCAGATTTTTCTACTCCTACAGGAGCATTAGGTTTCTGATCCTTGTCTTTGTAATACGATAAAACACTGTTCGACCATATCATCGAAACTCCTAGTGCTATTCTTATAACTTGCTTTTTCATAATGCTATTTTGTTATTATGAATTAAAAATCAAACTTAATCCCTAAACGAATTGTTCTAGGTACACTGATATTAAAGGCATTCTGAACTTTCATTGCATAGTAATCTCTGAATGATTGTTCATCTAATTGATTTTGGATTGATGTTTGACTTGCTGCAGCTGCTAAGTAACCATCATCATTCCAGTTACCTGTTGCTCTATATACATTAATACGGTTTTGTTGATTTAACAAGTTCGTCACACGTATGTATACATTCAAGAAAGTAACTTTTTTCTTATTCTCATCTTTACCAATTTTCAAGTTAAATGTTCTATCTAATTGTAAATCTAATTTATAAGACCATGGTAAACGAGAACCATTTGTTGTACCACTCATACCAGCACTTTGTGGGCTGAATGCTCCTTCATTTGTAATGAAGTTTTGAGAAGAATATGGATTACCAGAATATACATTTGACACTAGGTTTAATCCAGTGTTTTTAAATATTTCTTTTCCTTGTATTACGGGTCCATTGTAATCTTTTCCTTCACCATATCTATAATCCATAGTTATAGCAAATGCATGTCTTTGATCATAACTGTAAGGGAAAATTGCTCTTAAGTTTGGATACCCAGCATTGATTAATCCAGTTAATATATTTGATCCTGAGTTTTCATCTGAACCTGTTCCATTAGCAAACTGTAATGTATATGCTACAGTCATTCTTATATTACCAGTTCTTCTTAAATCATAAGTAAATGTTGTTCCTTTAACTGTTCCAAAATCTCTATTCCCATATGTTTTGTAGGTTGTTGGATAAGCATCTAGAACGTTTATTAATTGAACATTGTTTCTTTGTTCTCTGTAAAATGCATTAATTTTTAAAGAAGATGTTTTTGATAAAACTTGTTGGAATCCAATTTCATAATCAATTGTTGTTTCTGGTTTCAAGTTTGGATTATCGATGATAGCACTTCTTGAACCCATAAATTGATAATTAAATGGGTCGAAACGGCCATTAGATGTAGGTCTTTTTGTCAAGATATCATAATGAGCGAAAAAAGATGCTTCATCTGATATTGGAAATGAGAATGCAATACGAGGCATTACGTTAACTTGAGGTTTGTAGTTTTCGAATGCTGTTGCCTTTGGTGTTTTTTGTGACGGATCTATTAAATATGGAGCAATACCACCAGAACCTTCTATTAATTTTGGTGTTGACACCTCTAAACCTTGTGCATTGTACCAAACAGTACCTTTTCTATACCCGTTTATTGATGATGGATTATTTACATCGTTTACATATACCGTATAATCATCTCCCATTGAACTAGGAATAGATGACAACCATGTTTTAGAAGGATCATTGCTTAAAATTTGTTTTGCTTCTGAAACTGTATGTGCTTCATATGTTAAATATGGATCTTTAAGTACTGGCTGATTTGCATTGAATACATCCACACGTAACCCAACATTGAATACTAAATCATTGAATGCAAATTTATCCATAATATATCCTGACATATATACTGGTTGAAATGCACCTACAAATCGTTTGTAGTTTCCATTTTCGTCGTATTCATTAAAATATTTATTAATGTCGGTATTTCCTCTAACTTTTTTTCCTGTTTGATCATATCCCCAGTAAGAAACATATGAATTTCCTGAATTTAATAACTCATCTGCAGAAAACATATCTAAAGTAAATGTAGATGGGTCATATCTATCAATGTCTATAAAATCTTTACCTGCTGGATTTAAACCAAGTTTTTTACGAAGATTATAATCAAAAAATGATTGTTGGTCTCCATTTTTTTGTCCACCAAATACACCATCATGCGCTGCTGCATACCCTGCGTTTAATTGTTCGTAACTCACAACTTTAAAAGCACCACTATCCGATATAGTTGCTAGATTTTTATCAAGTTCTTTGATATGTGAGTTTGCTAATAAACGTGCTGTAGTCCAAATTCCAATTGGTCCATTTGAACCACCTCCTGTTGAAGATCCTGATGTCCAACCCCTATCAACACGTTGTTCATATTCAAAACCTAATGTTAGAGAGTGATCTCCAATATTAACAGATCCTGATCCTGAAAATCTGAATTGAGAATTTTGCATTTTTGCAAATGAGTTGTAAGGTGTTCCTAAATTTGACCATACATCGTATACACTATTTGGTTCATCACCATTTCTAAGAGCATTACCTTGTACTATTTGATTTAAATTTTCATAATTTCCAAATGGTTTATCTTTATAGATGCTATAATATTGTGTAGTTATTGCCGCTAATGCAGCATTCGTTTGAGATGGAACGAAATCAACTTTTACATCTTTTGTACCATCTTGTACCCAAGATGATGTTTTAGAATCAAATGCATAACTTGGTCTTTTAGACGTTGTAAATGTACCAACATGCCCATAATCAAATATGCTATACTTATGATTTGGATCGTAACTGTTATAATTAGTTTGACCATAATCTACCATCAATGTATAGAAAGCACTTTTTACTTTTGAGCTAGATCCTTCTTTATCGTTCGAGAATCGTTGTGTTAAACGACCAAAAACTCTCCAGTCTAAATTTGTTGCCATTCCAAAATTTGAAAAATTCAACAATGAATTTGAACGTGAGTATGAAGTTCCTGAATCGTAATTCATAGATCCTCCAAAAGTTAAATTTACAGTTGGTCCAGTTTTAACATCTATTTTCCCCTGTCCTGAAACTGTAGTTTGACGTGCATTCATTCTCCATGGAGAATTTTCAAAATCAGAAGTCTTTAAAAAATTTGCGTTATTATAAGTACCATTTCCAGATGCTGTTGGTCTTAATGGAGTAGCTAATAATGCATCACGAACATCTTTCTTAACTCTATATGATCCACCTGCTAAAGGTCTATCATCTAGCTGATCCGTTATATTTGCAGAAACTAAAAATCCTAAAAGTGGTTTTGTTTTGTTTCCATTTTCATCTTTTTGCATCCACAATGGTCCTGAAAGCATTCCCTCAGCTAAATTGTATCCGTATTTATCAAAACCGTATACTTTACCATCGTAACCATCTTTATCTTTTCCTTTAATGTAAATTCCTGAAGATACAACCTCAGCACTTCCAAAATATTTTGCAGAAGGACCACGTGTTGTAATTGAAATAACCCCACCAGTAATATCACCATAATTTGCTGGAAGTCCACCAACAATTACAGACACCTCTTCGATAGCTGATTTAGGCAAATTAGATGATCCACGAACCTTAATACCATCAATAAAGAAATAGGATGCATCAGAACGACCACCACGAATACTCATTTCTCCAGTTTCACTTTTATTAACTCCCCCTACTGTTGCTGCAACATCCGATGCTGAACGAACAGCCATGTGAGCAATATCTTCTCTTGCTACCGTTCCTCCTGAAGAACCACCATCCTTATTAATAAGTGGAACTTTATATGCTATAACTGTTACTTCTTCTATTTCACTAGTTTTTTTACCTAGAACAATATCATCTAAAAATCGAATTTGATTTGAAGAAACAACTACTCCAGTAAGTAAATATGGTTGGTATTGTTCTGCCTCATTACGAACTTCTACTTCATACGTTCCAATTTCAATTGAATTTATTTGAAATTTTCCGTCAAAATCTGTATTCGCATTTGCCTTTATGTTTCCATCTTTCTTCAAAACAACTCGACAAAATGGAATTGGTTCTTTAGTTTCAACATCGTTAACAGTACCTCTTATAGTCCCTAAGCCACCTTGGCTATAACCATAAACAGCTGTCAATAAGACGCTTAAAATTAGTAATGTAAATTTTTGTATCATAAGTACAGTTTATTTATTAAACTATTATTTGCTTGAAAGACGGTAAATATAGATATAATCCATTTTATAAAACATCTTCTTTTTATTTTTTTTTAACTTTACTTAACAAAGGTAAAGTCTTTTCTTAACTTTTATTTAACATTTGTTCGTTATTTCCTTATCTGTATCTTTAACTGTTTTATCTGTATTTTAACTTAATTATATATAAACTTTTCCTCTATTATTATGTTAATATTATCTCTTTTCAAGAATCTGATGTTTTAATTTATTTTGTTTTAACTAACTTTACACACTATAATTAGCGTAACTTCAATGAATATTTTTAATAGTTTCGATCATCAATTGCCAATTCCTAATGCTGTACTAACGATTGGTACATTTGATGGTGTTCATGTTGGTCATCAAAAAATTATTCAAAAATTAAATGATGAAGCTAAGATTGTCGGAGGTGAATCAGTTTTATTTACTTTTTATCCTCATCCTAGAATGGTTTTGTTTCCTGATAGCCATGGATTAAAATTAATTCAAACTCAGGATGAAAAATTAGATAAATTAAAACGTTTTGGACTTCAAAATGTAATTGTGCAACCTTTTACATCTGATTTTTCTAATTTATCAGCTTTGGAATTTGTTCGAGATTATTTAGTTGGAAAATTAAAAGTTAAAAAATTAGTTATTGGTTATGATCACCAATTTGGGAAAAATAGAGAAGGTAGTTTAGATTTTTTGAAAGAGATTTCTAAACAATATAATTTTGAAGTTATAGAAATTCCTGCTCAGGAAATTGACGAAGTTAATATCAGTTCCACGAGAATTAGAAAATCTATTGAATTAGGGAATATTGAAAGAGTAAACCAATCTTTAGGTGAACCTTTTGAATTAAATGGAATTGTAATTAGAGGTAATCAAATAGGAAGAACCATTGGCTTTCCTACTGCTAATATTAAGTTAGAAGATAGTGTTAAGATAGTGCCAGGAAATGGAGTTTATGCAGTTGACGTTTTAATTAATTCTCATTCAAAATATAAAGGAATGATGAATATTGGTGTAAAACCTACTATTGATTCTAACTTAGAAAAATCTATTGAAGTTAATATTTTTGATTTTAATCAGGACATTTATGGTAAACATATTACTGTTAGATTAATTTCTAGAATTAGAGATGAGTTCAAATTTTCTTCAATCGAAGAATTAACTAATAAACTTAAACAAGATGAAATCAATTGTCGCTCTTTATTTCACATTACTAATAATTAATTTTTCTTTTTCTCAAAATAAGATTAAAGTATATCCTTGGTCTATTGCAAAAAATTTATCGCCTGATTCTGTTTTTGCCATTTCTTTTGAAAATAAAAAATTAGATTCTTTGCCGAATGAAATCATCAATTATATACATCTTAAAGAGTTGTATTTATCAAAAAATAAATTATCAAGTTTACCTGACTCAATTGTTTTTTTAACTGAACTCAGAATTTTAGATTTGGGTAAAAATAAGTTTACAATTTTCCCTCCTGAAATTACTAAGTTTAAAGACTTGAAAAAATTGAATTTAAATAGGAATGATTTAACAGAGTTACCAGTAGATATAGGAAATCTCTCAAATTTAGAATATCTTGATTTGTGGGAAACTCCAATTGAAATTTTCCCAGAAGAATTCACAGAACTTAAGAAATTAAAAGTTTTAGACGTTAGAGGTGTAATGCATGGTCCAAAATTTCAGCAAAGGTGGAAAGAAAGACTAGCTTGGGTTAAAATTGAATTTGATGCTCCATGTAATTGTTTGGAGCCTTAATTTCAAAAAAGACACATTTTTATTGTAATTCACTATTTTTTATAGAGAATAATAAATTCTTGTTGTCCATCTTTCCCTATTATTGGAGAATCAACATGATCAATATAATTTAAATTATTTGTCAGCCCAATTTTTTTAAGTGTCTCAAACATTTCAGTAAACCCAAGGGTATTTCTAACTGAGCCATTGTTTTTTAAATTTTCTTTACTTACTTCTAATTGAGGTTTAATTATAGAAATAACAAAACCGTCTTTTTTTAGAAATGGATGAATAAATGGTAAAATTTTATCCATTGATAGTAATGGCTCATCAATAATACAGCCATCTATTTCATCTACAATTGTATTAAATGTTAATTCCCTTAAGAATCTTCCTGTAAAATCAACAATTTTATCATTTCCTTTTAAGGATATATCTAGAGTATCTCTGCTTGTGTCTTGAGCATAAATTTTAGCAGCATCGTTTTTTAGTAGAACATCTATAAATGATCCTTTTGAACAGCCAATGTTTAAGAAATTCCCATCTTTAATTATTAATTTCCATCTTGAAATTGGCTCAACTAATTTAATTGACTCAATAGACGTCCAAGGTAAATCTTCAGCAATAAGTTCAATTTTACAATCAATTGGAAATTTTTTCCCAGGTTTTGTAATTAGTTTTCCATAAACTTTAATTCCAATTTCTTGAATTATTTGTTCCGCTTTTACTCTTGATTCAACTAAATTTCGTTGCACTAAGATTTTATCTATTCTTTCCTCCATGATGCTACAAAGATAGTGTGGTATTTCAAGTTATAATATCATTTCTTATATTACTTTTGTATAATTAAATGAAGAAAGTGAAAATAGTATACATTACTCGACGAGAAAACTTTAATGCAGCACATAAATTGTGGAATAATAGTTGGTCCGAAGAAAAAAACATTGAAGTTTTTGGGAAATGCAGCAATCACAATTGGCATGGACACAATTTTACAATTTATGTAACTGTTAAAGGTGTTCTAAATCCAGATACTGGTTTTGTAATTAATTTAAAAGATTTAAGTGATATTATAAAACAAGAAGTCATAGAACCCTTAGACCATAAAAATTTAAATTTAGATGTTCCATTTTTGAAAGGATTGCTTGCTTCCACTGAGAATGTAATAATTAAAATATGGGAACAAATCGAAAAGCCAATTTTAGAAGCTGGCGGAGAATTAGCTAAAATAAAATTGGTAGAGACAGAAAATAATTTTGTTGAATATTATGGAGGAAATGAACCTTTTTAATTTTCTTTCGTATTAAACCAATAAAAACACAATTAGTGAAAAAGACTGAATTTAACGAGGATATTACGAATAATATAGCTTCTCATTATCAAGACATACTCCTTAATTTAGGTGAGGATTCAACAAGAGAAGGTTTACTTAAAACTCCAGAGCGTGCTGCAAAAGCTATGCAATATTTGACTCATGGGTATGATTTGAATCCGGATGAAATTTTAAAATCTGCCTTATTTAAGGAAGAGTATTCTGAAATGGTTATCGTTAAAGATATTGAAGTGTATTCATTGTGTGAACACCACATGTTACCATTTTTCGGAAAAGCGCACATTGCTTATATTCCGGATGGTGTAATTGTTGGTTTAAGTAAGGTTCCAAGAGTAGTGGATGCTTATGCTAGAAGATTACAAGTTCAAGAGAGATTAACGATAGAAATTAGGGATTGTATTCAGAGAACTTTGAAGCCAAAAGGAGTTGCTGTTGTTATTGAATGTTGTCATATGTGCATGGCAATGAGAGGAGTTCAAAAGCAAAACTCTTCTACAACAACAAGTGCTTTCACAGGATTGTTTTTAAAAAATGATGCAACTAGAAAAGAATTTATTAGCTTAGTACAATCCAAATTACATTAACTTTTAAAATTAAAAAAATGGAAGAAAGAATAAATCAACAGGCGAATTATACAAAAGAAATCTCGAGAGAGTTTTTTAAAAATGTGTATAGTTATATGTTCGGAGCTTTAGCTATTTCTGGTATTTTAGCTTCATACTGTGGTAATGAAGCATTTTTTGTTAAATATTTCATGAATTCAGAAGGGGGTATTTCTCCTTTGTTTTATGTTGTTGCATTTGCTCCAGTTGGACTTGGATTACTTATTCAGTCAGCTTATCAACGACTATCATACGGGTTATTATTGGGTTTATTTGTTGCTTATTCAGCCTTAATGGGAGTAAGTTTAAGCGTTATTTTCCTTGTTTATGCATTACCAACTTTAGCTTCTACTTTTTTTGTAACTGCAGGAGCTTTTGCAGGAATGGCTATTCTTGGTTATACTACTAAGACTGATTTAACTAAGATGGGGAGTATGTTATACATGGTTTTTATAGGAATTTTCATTGCTGGTATTGTAAATATATTCATGAAAAGTGATACTATGGGATTCGTTATTTCAGTTTTAGGTGTTTTTGTATTTACAGGATTAACAGCATATCATATGCAACAGTTAAAAACGATTTCTCAAGATGCAAATATTGATACGATGAACAGACAGAAATTATCACTTATTGGTGGTTTAACTTTGTATATTCTATTTGTCAATTTATTTCTTTCATTACTTAGATTAGTAGGAGGAAGTAGAGATTGAAAATAAGCTTTATAATTACAAATTAAGATTACAAAAAAGGTGTTGAATTTTCAACACCTTTTTTATTTCACTTTGAGAATAGATTTTATAAATTAACCTTTTTCAAAGATTGATTAATTTGATCAATGTAATTTAATATTTTCTCTTTCCCTAATGCTGATTCACTTGAAGTAGTGAAAACTGGAGGAATTTCATCCCAATGTTTTAACATTTCTTTTTTATATTTCGCCATATTT
>CALPSU020000064.1 GCA_943326315.2 Chryseobacterium gleum | reverse complement strand
TGGCAGGTGTATGATCTAACTAAAGATGTTTTTGCTTTGGGTATGATTGGATTGGCAGAGGCTATTCCTTTCATTATTATTTCTTTGTTTTCCGGTCATATTGCAGATAATTTTGATCGAAAAAGAATAATATTATTGTTTTCATTTTTTTTCATTTTAGCAACTGGTGTATTATTTTATTTCACTTTAGATATTTCTAACATTTTAGAAAAATACAGTAGTTTTCCAATTTTTATAATGGTAGGATTCATTGGTGTTATTCGAGGTTTCTTGTCTGCTGCATATCCTTCAATTATGTCTCAAATTGTTCCAAGATCCTTATATAGTAATGCTGCAACATGGAATAGTACTGTCTGGCATATAGGTTCAGTTGTAGGTCCAGCCATTGCTGGGATACTTATTTCAATAAATTATTCAACTGCATATACAATTGATTTACTTTTTATAGTTATTTCTTTTATTGCCTTTCTTTTTGTTAAATCAAAACCACTTCCTAAAAAAGAGAAAATTGAATCTCTATATGAAAGTTTATCTGCAGGAATAAAATTTGTATTTAAAAATCAATTGATTTTAGGGGCTTTATCTTTAGATCTTTTTGCTGTTTTGTTTGGTGGAGCAGTTGCTATGTTGCCAGCTTTTGCGGATAAGGTTTTACATGTTGGAGCTATAGAACTCGGTTTTTTAAGAGCTGCTCCAGCTGTTGGAGCTGTAGTAATGGCATTAATTTTAGCTTATAAACCATTGGATCACAATGCCGGAAGAAATTTATTTATTTCTGTCGGATTATTTGGACTTTCTACAATATTTTTCGGTCTGTGTACAAATTTCTATTGGGCATTGTTGTTTTTATTTCTTACAGGTGCTTTTGATAATGTAAGTGTTGTGATTCGCCATACAATTTTGCAATTATCGACACCAGATAATATGAGGGGAAGAGTTTCTGCAGTAAATGGTATTTTTATTGGTTCTTCTAACGAAATTGGTGCATTTGAATCTGGAGCCACAGCTAGAGCTTTCGGTTTAAAACCGTCTATAATTTTAGGAGGAGTATTGACTGTTTTAGTAGTAGTAATGATTGCTAAAGTAACTCCAAAACTTCGTAAATTAAATATTGATTCTATTAAGTGATATTTAATTTTATGGATTAAAAATTAAAAGAAACAGTTAAAGTTTCTCATCGATTAATTAGTTTATCCTCTCAATAATTCTATAACAGTAATTTCAGGTAAAATACCAACTCTGCCTGGAAATCCTAAAAATCCAAAACCTCTATTTACGTATATATACTTGTCTTTTTTCTCATACGCACCGGCCCATTGTGGGTAAATATATTTTATTGGACTCCATTTGAATCCAGGAATTTCAATTCCGAATTGCATACCATGTGTATGGCCAGAAAGTGTGAGGTGAATATGATTTTCATGATTTAAAGTTTGAGCTTCCCAATGAGATGGATCATGAGAAAGAAGAAGTTTGAAATCTGAAGATTCAACCCCATGAAGAGCTTTATCTAAGTCTCCGTATTGATGAAAACCTCTTAAACCCCAATTTTCAACTCCTAATAAAGAAATTGAATGGCCATCTTTTTCTATTTTAATATTTTCATTTAAAAGTAATCTAAAGCCAATTTCACCATGAACTTCTTTAAGTCGATCTAAATTTTTAGATTTAGCTTCTTCACTTTCCCATTTAATATAATCTCCATAATCGTGGTTTCCTAAAATCGAGAACTTCCCCATTGGAGCTTCTAATAGTGAAAAACTTTCAATCCAATCGTTCATTTCTTCAGCACTGTTGTTTACAAGGTCACCTGTAAAAACCATTAAATCACTATTTTGAGCATTTGCTAAGTGTATTCCTCTTTCAACAGCATTTCTATCGTCAAAACTACCAGAATGAATATCAGATAGCTGCGTGATTTTAAATCCATGAAAAGCTTCTGGTAGATCTTTGAATGTCAATTTAACTTTATGAACTCGATATTCATACTTTCCTTTCATTAAACCGTAAATAATTCCAAAAAAAGGTATTGAAGCTAGACCTAATCCAACTTGACTTACAAATTTTCTTCGATCACTTAAAAAAGAGGAAGTTTTAGATGATTTTAAATTAAATGAAGAGATCCAATGGTATAACCCAAGTGAAATTCTAACAATGTCTTCAATTAATAAAAAGGGTAGGAGTATTATTTTGGGAGCCAAAGATAGAATCATTAATCCAAATAATATACTCATTTCTTTGTTTGGACCCGCGATAAATTTACCCGTGTATGCACTGAATAGAATTATTGAGATTAGTAAAATGTCAAATATCCAATATGTATATTTAATAACATTTGCAGTAGTTGAGTTAATATTAGAAGTTACCGTTTTAATTGCTTGAAAACAATATAAATCAATAAGAATCCAAACGATGGCTACAATAATAAATTTCATTTTGCATTATTTTTTTTATAAAAATACATCCAATTCTGAAAGAAAATAGAATTTAAATATTATTAACGGAATATTAGATGCTTTAAGCATGCTTTAAAAAGTCAAATACATGGATTATTTGATCTAAAATAACAACCACTTTAAATTTACAGAAGAATAAATTTTATTAATTTCGTGATGCTTATGAGATTTGTTTCAGATATATCAATTTGGGTTTTAATTCCTTGGTTAGGATTTTCGATTTTCCTCTCTTTTTATTTATATAAAAATGAGTCTTGGTTTTTAGAATTAAATAAAAAATGGCAGCTCACATTGAAGGGGTTAAGAACTTTAGGGTTATTTATTATTGGAGTATTATTGATAGGTTTACTTTTTGAAGCTGTAGAATATAGAATAGAAAAACCTGTTTTCATTACCCTAGTTGACAATTCAACTTCAATGAAAAACTATAAAGATAGCGCTATTGTCAAGTCAAAAATAATAGATTTTGAGGCAAAATTAAAGGAAAAGTATAGTGATAAATTTGATTTTGTTCAATATACAGTTGGCTCAGAAGTAATCGAAAATGGTAAAATTGATTTCAAAAAATCCATTTCAGATTTAGCACTTGGCTTTGAAAGTATTAGAGAAAATTATTACAATCGAAATATTGGCGGGATAGCATTTTTTTCAGATGGTAATTTTAACAAAGGTTCTAACCCAATTTATAATGCTGAAAAAATAAATTTAACCCCTATTTTTACTATTGGTGTGGGTGATACGGTTCCTAAAAAAGATTTATATATTAAAGATGTTTCAACTAATGAAATTGCATTTTTGAAAAATAAATTTCCTGTTGAAGTAGATGTTGAAGCAATAAAAATAGGTAAATCAATCGCAACCGTAGTAATTTCATCCAATGGAAAACAAGTTGCTTCTCAAACCGTAAATTTCACGAATGGAATTTACGATTATAAACACCTTTCTTTTTTACTAGACGCGAATAAAATTGGTCATCAGCAATATACTGTTTCAATTTCAAAAACACAAAATGAGTATAATTACACGAATAATATTCGTAGTTTTTATATTGAAATTTTAGATTCAAAAAGTAAAGTTTTACTACTTTCAGGAGCTCCGCACCCAGATTTATCTGCTTTAAAAAGTGTGTTAGAGAAAGATGAGAATTTAGAAGTAGTTTCCTCTTTAATTAGGGATTGGAATAAAGATTTAAAGAAAGTGAATCTAATTATTTGGTATGATCCTTCTGTATATTTTGACGCAGCTATTTTGAATCTTTTTAAAGAGTCTAAAATTCCTATTTTTTATTTTATAGGAGCAAATACAAATAATTCGATACTTCAAAAATTGCCTATAGGTTTATCGATAAATTCTGGAAATCAGACGGATGAAGTACAAGCAAAATTAAATCCTGCATTTCAACAATTTGAAATTTCGACAGAATTACAAGCTGCTTTAAATTATTTCCCACCTTTAAAAACAAAATTCGGTGATGTAAAATTATCTTCTGGAAATGATATTATGATGTATCAACGAATTGGTAATATTCAAAAAAATGAACCTTTATTGTTTTTCGGAACGGATGAAAATGTAAAATATGGAGTTTTAAATGGTGAGGGGATTTGGAAATGGAAAATGAATGAATATCTAAGATCGGGTAATCAAAAGTATTTTGCAGAATTAATCCAAAAAATAACTCAGTTTTTAGTGATTAAACAAAATACAACTTCCTTAAGAATTACTACACCTAAAAGTTGTACCAAAGATGAGGAAATAATTGTAAAAGCTGAATTTTATAATGCATCTTTGGAGTTAATTACAACTCCAAAAATTGAATTCAAAGTTAAAAATGAAAAAAATAAAATCACGAATCATCAGTTTGGTGTTACCGGTAATTTTTATAAACTTACTCTTGGTAATTTAAATCCTGGAAAATATACATGGGTTGCAAATTGTAAACATAATGGTAAAAATTATTCTAAGACAGGTGTTTTTGTAGTTGAAGATGTGTTATTGGAAAGTTTAGATTCAAGAGCTAATCATACTGTTTTAAATCAGATTTCAGTAAATTCGAATGCGAAATTTTACACTTTGAATAATTCAAGTCAATTATTATCTGACATTGGAAAAAGAAAGGATATTGTAGAAATGAGTTATAGAGAAGCTTCCTTTAATGATTTAGTTGACTATAAGATTATTTTCATTTTATTAATATTAATTTTTGGACTTGAATGGTTTCTCCGCCGTTGGTTTGGAGCGTATTAATTATTCAATATGAAGAGGATTGGTTTAATGTCGGATACGCATAGTTTTTTAGATCCTAAAATATATAATTATTTTGCAGATGTTGATGAGATTTGGCATGCAGGAGATGTTGGTTCTTTGGAGGTTATAGATGAATTAAGAAAATTTAAACCAATTCGAGGAGTATACGGAAACATAGATGATTATCATATTCGAAAGGAATTTCCTGAATTTGAAAGATTTTTTTGTGAAGATGTTGAAGTTTTAATTACACATATCGGAGGCAGACCTGGTAATTATTCAAAACCAGCTTTATCTGAAATTCAGAAGAAATCTCCTAAGCTTTTTATTTGTGGACATTCTCATATACTTTTAGTAAAGATGGATCCAAAATTTAATATGCTTTGTATGAATCCAGGAGCATGTGGAAATAAAGGATTTCATTCTGTTAAAACACTTTTACGCTTTACAATCACAGGAGATAAAATTCATGATTTAGAGGTCGTAGAAATTGGGAAAAGAATTTGATTAATAATAATTATCTTTTCTTTGCGTTATAAATTTCAATTATGAAAAAAATATTAGGAATATTATTTATTTGTTTGTCACTCCATATCTTCGCTCAAACAGGTGGACAAACATCTTTTTCTATCCTAGATTTAGGTTTTAATGCTCGATCAAATGCTTTAGGAACAAATTTCATAACTGTTAAAGATCAAGATGTGAATTTAGGAGTTAGCAACCCATCCTTGCTAAATAAAAAAATGAATAACACTGGCGGATTGAGTCAGGCATTGTTAGCAGGTGGTATTAATTATGGCATGTTAACGTATGCAAAACATTTTGATTCAATCGGAACAATTTCAGGACATTTAAGGTATATAGATTATGGAAAGATGAATAGAACGGATATTGCTGGTAATTCTATTGGTACTTTTACGCCATCTGAATATATATTTGGAGCAGGAATTGGGAAACAAATAAACCCTCAGATTTCAATTGGTGGAAATGTAAATATGATATATTCTCAATTAGAAACGTACAATGCATTTGGTGTTTCATTCGATTTAGCAGGAACATATACGCTCGAGAAGTCTAATTTATTGATTACCGCTATGGCTAAAAATGCTGGAATGCAATTGAATAATTTCACTTCGAAAAATAAAGAACCTTTACCTGTTAATTTTCAAATAGGAATTTCTCATAAATTAAAACATGCACCTTTTCGTTTTTCTATTGTTGCTCATCATTTAAATAAATGGAATATAACATATACTGATCCAAATTTAAAACCATCAATAAATTCTTTAACTGGCGATACTACGGCGGTAAAAAATACAGGATTTGCGGAGCGTCTTGGGCATCATTTTATTTTTCAGTGCGAGATTTTATTGTCTAAAAGTATTCATTTAAGAACTGCATTTGATTTTCATAAAAGACAGGATATGAAATTAGAACAAAGACCTGGAATGGCAGGATTTTCATTTGGATTAGGTATGTATTTTAAAAGAATTACTATAGATTATGGTATTTCAATATTTTCATCTGCAGGGTATAATAATATGCTAACATTAACTACAAATTTAGGGAACTGGAAAAAGTGATTTTTTTCTAATAGAATTGTTGCCTATACCGTTTCAATAAACTACCTTTGCGATGAATAATTATCCCCGATTTTTTTCGGGACTAAACTGTCAAAAATGAGTGTACTTGTAAATAAAGATTCAAAAGTTATTGTTCAAGGGTTTACTGGAAGTGAAGGAACTTTTCACGCTGGTCAAATGATTGAATACGGAACAAACTTAGTAGGTGGTGTAACTCCAGGTAAAGGAGGAACTTCTCACTTAGATCGTCCTGTTTTTAATACTGTTGCTGATGCTGTTGAAAAAGCTGGAGCTAATGTTTCAATAATTTTTGTGCCACCTGCTTTCGCAGCAGATGCAATTATGGAAGCTGCAAGTGCTGGAATCAAAGTTATTATTTGTATTACGGAAGGAATTCCTGTAGCAGATATGGTTAAAGCTAAAGAATATTTGAAAGGATTCGATGCTAGATTAATTGGTCCAAATTGTCCAGGAGTTATTACACCAGGTGAGGCGAAAGTTGGTATTATGCCGGGTTTTGTTTTCAAAAAAGGTAAAATTGGTTTAGTTTCTAAATCAGGAACTTTAACTTACGAAGCTGCAGATCAATTAGCGAAAGCTGGATTAGGTATTACTACAGCTATTGGAATTGGTGGAGACCCAATTATTGGAACTACAACTTTAGAAGCTGTTCAGTTATTAATGAATGACCCTGAAACAGAAGGGATTATAATGATTGGTGAAATCGGTGGTAACCTTGAAGCTAATGCTGCTCGTTGGATAAAGGAACACGGTACTAAGCCTGTTGTTGGATTTATTGCTGGAGAAACTGCTCCTAAAGGTCGTACAATGGGGCACGCTGGCGCTATTGTTGGTGGAGATGATGATACAGCTGAAGCTAAAAAACGTATTATGAGAGAGTGTGGAATTCACGTGGTTGATTCTCCAGCTCATATTGGAGCAAAAATGGCTGAAGTAATGGCTGTTGTTGCTTAATATAATCAATATTATATATTTGAAAAATTGAGCGTAATCTGAAAAGATTGCGCTTTTTTTTATTTAAACAATGACAGCAATAGAAATAATACAGGAGTTTAATCAAACAAGAGATTTTAAACGATGGACTAATTTTTATTTACAAAATCCTAAATTAATTAATGAATTGGTTGATGTAATTGTTAGAAAAGAAAAGTATCCAATAGCAGAATATAGTTCTTGGTTATTAACACATATTGTAAAAGCTAAAAAAGAAATTCTTTATGATTTTGAAAAGCAATTCATAGAAATTATTTTTAATGAAAACAATAATCAAACTGTTTTAAGAAATTGCGTAAACGTTTTACAGTTTATACCAATCTCAAATTATAAAGAATCAGAATTAATTGATAGATATATTAATTTTATTCAAAATAGTAATAATAAAGTAGCTCTACATGTTTATAGCATGTCCAATCTACTTAATATGGTAAATAAATATCCAGAGATAAAAACAGAAATAGTTTCTATAATTGAAACGTATTATACTGAAAGAAGTCCGGCTTATAAGTTTGCTGTGAGGAGTTTTTTAAAGAATACGAAAAAAATAAATTAAAGAAATTAACTTAGATTCTTTTATAGAAAATGTTAATTTATATTTTTTGTAGGATAAAAAATAAATTGTTGAAAAATCAATATTTATTGGGACTCTAAATTACAGAATACCAAAGAATTCTTATTTATCTTTGATGTTCTATGGTGATCAATAAAATAATTCCTGGTTTTTTAATACTATTTTTAAGTATTGTAATTGGTTGCGATTCTAATAATTTTTATTTCAAGAAAAGTAAAAGTAAGCACATAAATTATAATGTTAATTTTTCTCCTGTTTCCAAATCTTATATAAAAAAAACGAAAGATGTATCAATCGATTTTTACAATGATTATTTGGGAGGAGAGAGATTTAACGGAATGTTTTTAGTAGCGAAAAATGGCAAAATAATTTTTGAAAAGTCAAATGGATACTCCATTTATGAATCAAAAAGAAAGATTTCATCCTCAACACCTTTACATTTAGCATCTATTAGTAAAGTTGCAACTTGTTTGGCTGTATTGAGATTAGTAGATCAAAAGAAGCTAATGCTTGATGAAGATATTCGAAATTTTTTACCAGAAATTCCATATGAAGGAATTTCCGTAAGAATGTTGTTAAACCATAGAAGCGGAATTCCATATTATGGGTATTTCACCTATGAAAGTTGGCCGATGAGCAAAAACTTAAGTAATCAGGATATCTTATTGTTATTGAAAAAGTATAAATTCCCATTAAATTTTGAACCTAATAATCATTTCGCTTATTGCAATACTAATTATGCTCTGTTAGCGTTGATTGTTGAAAAAGTAACAAAAATGAGATTCCCAAAAGCAATGAATGAGCTCATTTTTAATCCATTGAATATGACTAATAGTTTTATTTTAGATAAAACAAAAAATATAGATAGTATTTCTCAATCTTATAATTCTGGGATGGTTCGTCAAGCTTTTGATTATCTTGATTATGTATATGGAGACAAGAATATGTATAGTACTGCTCGTGATTTATTTAAAATGGATAAAGGCACTTACTCAACAAATTTTTTAAGTAAAGCGATGAGAAAAGAAATGTTCAAGGGTTATAGTTATGAGCATTCAGGTACTCGGAATTATGGACTTGGAATAAGAATGGTCGAATTAGAAAATAAAAAACCATATTTCTTTCATACTGGTTGGTGGCATGGAAATACGGGCTGTTATGCAACATTAAGAGGAGATACTATTTGTATTATTGCCTTATCGAATTCTTACGATAGAAGTGTGTATCAAATAAAGAAAATGACGCCTCATTTTGGAAATTATCCTTTTGAATTTGAAGAGGAAGAGTAAATTATCAATTGATAATTAAATCATACTTTTCTAGTAATCCTAGTATTCCAGGATAAGAAAATTTAGCCTTTTTTAATTTGTTTTTCTCTGGATCGATAGAGTAGTGGAGTGCTGTTCTTAAATCTGCTTTTATTAAAGAGGTGTTTTCAAAAATAGCATTCATTAAATCACAAGTAGAGAAAATAGATTCTGATAATTCAACTTCAGAAAAATCTACATCTTTTAAAGAGCATTCAATAAAATGCGTTTTTTTCATTTTTTTTGAAAAAAAGTTGAATAATCTAATTGACAATTTTTAAAATTTACTGAGAATAAAAAATCATTACAAACGCTAAAATCAACGCCTACCATTTTTGAATTGATGAAATCGCAATTTTTCAATCCAGAATTATTTAATTGTGCCATTGAAAAATTACAATTATCAAATAAGCAATCAATAAAATCTGTTTGAATTATTGAACAAGATGAAAAGTCACAGTTAGTAAATGAACACCGATCAAATTCTTTTCCTGTTATTTTCTTTTCTGAAAAGCTTTTCGAATTAAACGTTTTTTCTTTATGTAATGAATCTGACATTATACAAAGGTAATTATACTTTGTTAAAAATGAAACCTTGACTTCGACTTCGAGTGCCTCAGTCGTCGAATGTTATGTACTTAGATTGATATTGAGCTTGAGTTTGTTGTTTTTTTTTGCAGGCTGAGTTTATCGAAGCCAGGCAAAAAAAAAGTCTTGCAAATTTTGCAAGACTTTAAATTCCTAAATAATGTATCGTGAAAAGCTTATGCTTGTTTAACGTTTACTGCATTTAATCCTTTTTTACCTTCTTGAAGTTCGTAAGTAACTTCGTCATTTTCTCTGATTTCATCAACTAAACCTGAAATGTGTACGAAGTACTCTTGGTTTGATTCTGCATCTTTAATAAATCCAAATCCTTTTGAGTCATTGAAAAATTTTACAATTCCTTT
>CALPSU020000063.1 GCA_943326315.2 Chryseobacterium gleum | reverse complement strand
TTACTTGCTATAAATTTCATTTTATCAATTCTATTTTCCGTATCCAATTTCACCTCAAAATACAAAACTTTCGAGCGCTTTTTAATAAACCAGGATTTATCCCTTTTTATTAATATTTCCGAACAAACAGTTGGCACTTCTTGGTGTAATAGTTTTTCATTTTTCAATAATTCATCCTTTGCATCGGTGTAATTCAATCTATCTAATTCTTTTAATGGTCCAGAAATTTGTTTAAAATAATATAGAATTCGATTTGTAACCCAATAATTATCGTAAACTGCAAAAGCAACAAAAAACACTAATAACGCAAAAATGATTCGTCTCCCTAATGTTAAAGTGAATTTTTTATCCTTCCAATATCTTTTTAATCTTCTTCGAATATACCAAAGCAAAAATAAGATTAGGAACAGAAAAATGAAATCCAAAATCGAGACAAAATAACTTCCAACTTTATAAAATGGACGAAGTAATAAATATTTCACCTTGAAACGATAAGATAAAAAATTATGCTTGTAAGGCCTTTTTATTGCTTCCAAAAAATTATTTCCATGAAATATAATATTACCCTTTTTATCTTCCTTCCAGAAATAATAGGAAATAGTTCCGTTGTTAGTTCTTATATTTTCTTCGTTATCATAGTAGGAGTAATAATTAGGTAATTGGTGTAAACTATTCCATTGAAAAAACGTTAAATGAGTTCCAAATGTCGAATCCATAAGGTTGTTTGTGTGTCCTTTTTCTGGCCCCTTTTTTAACCAAGAATAATCCAATGCTCCAACACCAAAGCCTATTGTTTGCGCAATTTTTATCGAAAAAGAATCTAAATCTGAAGCATTCTTTACAAAAGCAATAGATTTATTTTTAACCATAAAACCAGTAAATAAAGAATCTGAAAATCCATTAACTACAAAAATGAAATAAGCATTCTTATCCATTTTAGGATTATTCTCAAAATATAGATCACGCAATAAGCGCATCTGACCAGTATACTGATTATGACCGTCCACTGGAGGGCTACTAAGAATCGTTTTAGATTCAAAAATTTTAGATTTAAAAACATCATCCAAACGGAGATCAAATTGTAAATTAGCTTGGCTATAAATAGAATTTATTTTCTCTCGTATATCAGCACCATTAAAAGAAACTGGTGATAAAGGTACTATTACTATCTTTTCTCGAATTTCCTTGTGAACCTGAGTAAAAAGCATTGCTACAATCTGATCTTTCCAACGTGCTTTTAACACATAATCTGATTTTTTACGAGGCAAATCAATCGTTATCGTTGAGTCATCGAACTGTGAAAACAATACTTTTTGATTATTAATTTCAATAGAAAAATGAGATTTTGATAATTTTCTAATTCCTTTGTAAACTAATAAAACACGATCTCTATCGAGAAAGTTTACGGATTTATAAGAGGCATAAACTGGGGCAATCCCATTTGATCGAAATGTCTGATACTCCTCTTTCCATTGAATATGTTCGAAGTTATCGAATCCAAATTTTTGATTAGGATGGGCTTTAAAATGAAATTTAGGATTCGGCTTAATTTTACTTGTTGAAATAACTTCCTGACCACTTACAAAATAGGAAGAGAAAACACTAATAACAAAAAGTAAAATAATTCGAATCATTCATCAAACAGATTATATCACGAAGTTAAGAAACTGTTTGGATTTTGTTTAAATGAATTTATTCTGCTAGAATTATTTAATAAAAATTGGCGAATGGCATTTCAAGCTCTAATCTCCTCAATCCATTCATCCACGCTCTTAGCGTTATCAATTGACAAATCTCCAGATCTAGTTCTTCTTAAAGCTATTAAACAACCTCCCGAATTCAATGATTTTCCAAAATCATATGCAATAGAACGAATGTATGTGCCTTTTGAGCAAGATATCTCAAAATCTACTTCTGGAAAACGATCTAAGTTTACCTTGAAATCTGAAATTGTAATAGTATTTGGTTTTAATACAACATCTTTTCCTGCTCTTGCAAGATCATATGCTCTTTTACCATCTACCTGTTTTGCCGAAAATATTGGTGGAACTTGTTGTTGATCTCCTATAAATTTCTTTCTAATTTCTTCAACCAATTCTGGAGTAATGTGATCGACAGGAAATTCTTCATTGTATTCTGTTTCCAAATCATACGAAGGGGTTGTTTTCCCTAGTAGAATCGTTCCAGTATAAGTCTTTTCACCAACCATTATTTGATCTATCAATTTTGTATGTTTTCCAATACACAAAATTAAAAGTCCCGTAGCCAAAGGGTCTAATGTTCCAGCATGACCAACTTTGATGTTTTTTACCCCTAAAACTTGTTTTAAATTCCAACGAATTTTATTTACAACATCAAACGAAGTCCAAGTGTATGGCTTATCAACTACAATCGTACTGCCTTCAGAAAATACTTTAATATCTTCCATTGATTTAGACAATTTGCAGCTTATATCCACTCATAATTAAGATCAATAAAATCAATCCTAAGATTATTCGATAATATCCAAAAAGTCTAAATCCGTTTTTATGTAAAAAACCTATGAAACTTTTAATTGCTATTAATGCAACTATGAAAGCAACCATGTTTCCAACTAATAAGATTTTTACTTGGTCAGGTGAAATTGTGTGACCATCTTTAAAAAAATCATACAATTTTTTACCTGTAGCAGCAAACATAGTAGGAACAGCTAAAAAAAATGAAAATTCTGCCGCTAATTTTCTAGACAATTTTTGACTCATTCCTCCAACTATTGAAGCTCCTGAACGAGAAACACCAGGAATCATTGCAACACATTGAAACATTCCAATTTTCAAAGCAGTTAGGTAATTAATATTCTCTTCCTCGTCTACAAAGGATCTATTAAACCATTTATCAACAAATAATAAAATCACACCACCTATCAATAAAGAAATTGCTACAGCGGTTACATTTTCTAATAGACTGTCGATATAATCGCTTAATAACAAACCAAATATTGCTGCTGGAATAAATGCAACAATTAATTTAACATAAAAATCAACCGACTTAAAAAACCGTTTAAAATACAATACTCCAACAGATAATATGGCTCCTAATTGAATCACAATCATAAATAACTTAGAAAAGTCATTTGATTTCATTCCCATAAAAGAAGAGCCAATGATCATATGACCAGTTGATGAGATAGGTAGAAATTCCGTTAAACCTTCGATAATGGCTAGAACAATCGCTTCAAAAAAATTCATAGGGTAGTATTAATTATTCTCTTTTGTAGATTTATTTTTGCGCATGATTGAATATAATATCACAACATAACCTGTTATAATTAATAAAGGAGAAAGAGTGATTCTTACACTGCTAAAAAGTTCATCCGCATTAAATTCATTGGGATTATCTGCACCACCTCCGATCATTAAAATAAACCCTAGGATATTAATTCCTAGACCTATTAATAATAATCGATAGTTTTCTGGTTGAAAAGCAAAGAATTGTTTTTTATTTTCCATAATTTCTAATATTATTTTTAAATACTGATATTTCTAAATCTTAATCTAATACGCAATCTTAAATACTTTTTTATACTCAATATAGATCGTCAAGTTTCATTTTTAAAAACTTATTCAATGCAAACCAAGTGGATACAAAAGTTATTACAACACCTATAAAAAGAAGAGATATAAATAAGATTAATAAACTTTCAAAATCGAAACTAATTTCAATTGATTCTAAAACATTATTTAACGCAAAGAAAAGTGTCATTAATAATCCCATACCTACAAAAGCCGATATTAAACCTTGTAAAATGGATTTCACTAAAAATGGTTTTCTAATATAAGAATGTGTTGCACCTACTAATTGCATCGTTTTTATCGTAAATCTTTTTGCATAAAGCGCAAGTCGAATCGTATTATTAATCATTGCAACTGCTACGATTACCAAAAGTAGAGCAACGATACCAAATAAGAAAACAAATTGTTTGAATCCAAGATTTACTGAATTTACACTTGATTCCTCGTAACTAACTTCATCAATTTGTCCTGGATACTTTTTAAGCAATTCGTTTTTAATGTCTTTCATTCCAGCCATTGAAGCAAATTCTGCTCGTGGCTTAAATCCAATTGTAGATGGTAATGGGTTATCTCCCTCAAAAATTGATAATATCTCATTTTTTTTGTTGTCTTCTCCATTGAACTCTTTTGCAGCTCTTTGAGGTGAAACAAAATAAACTTGTTTAAACTTTTTCCATTTTTTTAATTCCGAAACAATTTTTTTTATCTCTAAATCACTTAATCCTGGCTTAAAAAATAAATCTACTTGAAGGCTTTCTTTTGCTTGTTTTTGAACATTTTTCAATCCTAAAATACCACCTATTACTAGCCCCATCATGAATAAAACCAAAGAAATCCCAACAACTGTTGAAGCATAGCTAGTACGAACTCCTTTCTTATTATATTGTTCAATCTTTTTACTCATCTGACGCGAAAGTAGAGAAAATTGTTTGAAGGGTCAAATCATTAGCGTAAAAATAGGTTATCAAATGTTAAATTTCACAGGATTTTACCGTATTTTTGTATCACGTTTGATAAAATTTAAACGATTTATAATTGTTGATTCAACTACATGAAGAATATTCGTAATTTTTGTATAATAGCTCATATTGACCATGGTAAAAGCACTTTAGCTGACCGTTTATTACAAACAACTGGTACAATTTCAGACCGTGAAATGCAGGCTCAAGCTTTAGATGACATGGACCTAGAGCGTGAAAGAGGGATCACTATTAAGAGTCACGCGATTCAGATGGACTACAAACACGAGGGTCAAGCGTACAAATTAAATTTAATTGACACTCCTGGACACGTAGATTTTTCGTACGAAGTATCTCGTTCTATTGCTGCATGTGAAGGTGCTTTGTTGATTGTCGATGCATCTCAAGGAATTGAAGCGCAAACAATTTCAAATTTATATTTAGCAATTGAACACGATTTAGAAATTATTCCAATTTTAAATAAAATGGATCTTCCAGGTGCAATGCCAGAAGAGGTTTCGGATCAAATAATTGAATTGTTAGGTTGTAAAATGGAAGATATAATCCAAGCTTCTGGAAAAACAGGTTTGGGAGTAGATCTAATTTTAGATGCTATCATAAATCGTGTTCCTGCTCCAAAAGGAGATGAGAACGCACCACTTCAAGCAATGATTTTCGATTCTGTTTTTAATCCATTTAGAGGAATTATAGCTTATTTCAGAGTTAGAAATGGGGTTTTGAAAAAAGGAGATAAAGTGAGATTCTTTAACACAGGAAAAGATTATCACGCAGACGAAATTGGAATATTGAAAATAAATCCATCCTTATTTCCTAAAAACGAGGTAAAAGCTGGAGATGTTGGATATATCATTTCAGGTATTAAAGCTGCAAATGAAGTAAAAGTAGGTGACACAATTACCTTATCTGAAAATCCATGCGAAGCTTCAATTAAAGGTTTTGAAGATGTAAAACCAATGGTATTTGCCGGAATTTACCCTGTAGATACTGAAGATTATGAAGAATTGCGTTATTCAATGGAGAAATTACAATTGAATGATTCTTCTTTAGTATTTGAGCCTGAATCTTCAGCAGCGTTAGGTTTTGGATTCCGTTGTGGATTCTTAGGAATGCTTCACATGGAAATTATTCAAGAACGTTTGGAGCGTGAATTCAATATGACTGTAATAACTACGGTTCCTAACGTTTCGTATTATGCTTACAAAAAGAAAACTCCTGAGCTTGCATTTATAGTAAATAATCCTTCAGAACTACCTGATCCATCTGGAATGGATCGTATTGAAGAACCATATATTAAAGCTTCTGTGATTACAAAATCAGAGTATGTTGGTCAAATAATGACTTTGTGTATTGAAAAAAGAGGGGAAATTAAAAATCAGGTTTATTTAACGCAAGATCGTGTTGAGCTTTCTTTTGAAATGCCTTTAGCAGAGATTGTATTTGATTTTTACGATCGTTTAAAATCTGTTTCAAGAGGTTATGCTTCGTTTGATTATCACCCGATCGGATACAGAGAATCGGATTTAATTAAAATGGACATACTTCTTAATGCGGAACAAATAGATGCTTTATCAGCTTTAGTTCATAGAAGTAACGCATATAATTTAGGAAAGAAATTATGTACTAAATTAAAAGAATTGATCCCAAGACAACAATTTGAAATTCCAATTCAAGCAGCAATTGGAGCGAAAATTATTGCCCGAGAAACAATTAAAGCATTACGTAAAGATGTAACCGCTAAATGTTATGGTGGTGATATTTCTCGTAAACGTAAATTATTAGAGAAACAAAAAGAAGGTAAGAAAAGAATGCGTCAAATAGGAAGTGTTGAAATTCCTCAGGATGCGTTTATGGCGATATTGAAATTGAATGACTGATTCTGGGTATTAGGAATTGGGTGTTAGGTTTTAGGTTAATAGCAAAAAGCGATCAATAATTGATCGCTTTTTTTATACTCATATTTTTAATATTGACTCAGTTTATTGATAGTTAACTGAGTTTTGTCGAAGTCAATTGTACCAAGCCTGAACCTCGTCTAATTGTAATGCTTCAATCTCTAATTTATTTTTCTTTCTATATCCATTCAATTGTTGGTGGACTGAAGTTGGTTTTGCCATTAACAATTCATCTACTGAAGAATACCCAGCTTTAAAAACATGTTCAGCCCATTCTCCTGGAACCCCTACTTTTTTGAATGATTCTAAATCTGGTCCTGTTTGAAATTTTTCTGGTCTCATTTGAGGGAAAAACAATACTTCTTGGATGGATGAATTATTAGTCATTAACATTACTAAACGATCAATTCCAATTCCCATTCCTGACGTTGGAGGCATACCATATTCTAATGAACGCAAGAAATCTTGGTCAATAAACATTGCTTCATCATCACCTTTTTCAGATAATTTCATTTGCTCTTCGAAACGTTCACGTTGATCAATTGGGTCATTTAATTCAGAATATGCATTTGCAATTTCTTTTCCATTCACCATTAATTCAAAACGTTCAGTCAATTCTGGATTGTCTCTATGACGTTTACATAAAGGAGACATCTCAATTGGGTAATCAGTAATGAATGTAGGTTGAATATAATTTCCTTCACATTTTTCACCAAAAATCTCATCGATTAATTTCCCTTTTCCCATTGTAGGGTTTGTATCAATTCCTAAAGATTTACACGCTTCATGCAATTCTTCTTCCGATTTTCCATGAATGTCAAATCCTGTAAATTCAAGAATAGAATCACGCATTGTTATACGTTTGAACGGTGCTTTTAAATTTATTGTATTTGCTCCAACGGTCACATCTGAACTTCCAGTAACTTCAACGGCTACTTTCTCGATCATTTGTTCAGTAAAGTCCATCATCCAGTTGTAATCTTTGTATGCAACATAGATTTCCATTACTGTAAATTCAGGATTATGAGTTCTGTCCATTCCTTCATTTCTGAAATCTTTCGCAAACTCATAAACACCATCAAATCCACCTACTATAAGTCTTTTTAAATACAACTCATTTGCAACACGTAAATACAACGGAACATCCAAAGCGTTGTGATGCGTCATAAACGGACGAGCAGTTGCTCCTCCAGCAATAGGCTGAAGGATTGGTGTTTCAACTTCCATGTATCCTTTTGCATCAAAGAAATTACGCATCGTTGAAATCACTTTCGAACGTTTGATAAATGTTTCCTTAACATGAGGATTTACAATTAAATCGGCATAACGTTGGCGGTATCTTAATTCTGGATCAGTAAAAGCATCGTGTACTTTTCCTTCACTATCAGTTTTTGGTAATGGTAATGGTTTTAACGATTTACTCAATAATGTAAACTCTTCTACATGTACAGAAATTTCACCAACTTGAGTAGTAAATAAATATCCTTTAATCCCAATAAAATCTCCTAAATCTAAAAGCTTTTTGAAAACATCGTTATACAATGTTTTATCTTCTCCTGGACAAATTTCATCGCGGTTAAAATACACTTGAATACGACCAGTTGAATCTAATATTTCAGCAAATGAAGCTTTCCCCATTACACGTTGACTCATTAATCGACCTGCAATACAAACCTTCTTTCCATCCTCAAACTCATTCTTTATGTCTAAAGCATAACTAGTTACAGGATATAAATCAGCAGGATAAGGTTCTATACCTAAATCACGCAATTTTTTCAACGACTCACGACGTTGAATTTCTTGATCGGAAAGTTCTATACTCATTATTTATATTTTGAAAGTGTAAAGATAATTGTTTAGATGTAGATATGGGTTGAGATTAAACCTTCATTCCTTTAACTACTCTATCTTTACGGTTTGTTTTGTTTAATTTTTTAAGTACAACCATCAAATAAGCCGTTCCACTTTCAGGAGTTGCATAATAAGACTCATTTCCATACATAATTTCTCCACCTACTTCCGGTTTCCAATTAGCAACTAAATAATATTTTCCAGTTGATTGAGAAGGTCTAACTGCAAATTTAAGAGTCTTCCCTACACCAAGCTCAAAACGAATAAAAACTTCTCCATTTGAACCGTAACTATCAAAAACACATTTAGTATTTGATGGTATAATAATTCTATCTTGCTCACTACTTTTGCTGGCTACTAACTTTCCATCAGATGCCCCTTGAGAACCCGAAGTTCTACTTCTTTGAAGAATAATAGTTTGAGAGGTATAGAACTGAACAATTTTCATATTCTTCTCATTCAAGTTATATTGCTCTTTTAATTCATTTGTTACTGGAACTTTTGTTCCACAACTAAAAAGAATTAATCCAAGACTTAAAAAGGTAACTAATTTCATAATAAATATTTTAAAGGGATAAAGATAAAAAAGACATTCGCATTTATTTAAAGAAATCTAAATTAATATTTTTGAAAACAAAAACTTTAAAAGCAAAAAAGGAATTCATTTCTGAACTCCTTTTAATCACTGTGGCGTTTGCCTTTGTAGCGGGGGCCGGACTCGAACCTGCGACCTTCGGGTTATGAGCCCGACGAGCTACCAACTGCTCCACCCCACAATCCATTCAATTTCGGTAACTGTTACCTCGAATTGCGAGACAAAGTTACGTATTTTTTATTGATAAATACTAGAAAAATAAAATAAAAATATTCTTTACACTTAAATTATGATTTTTTGTGAAATTAAACCATCGTTGAAAAAAATGATTTTGTCCTTTATAATTGGGAGATGTCGCATTAGACTGATGCTAAATAAAACGCAGCCTCTAGAATAATAAAAAAAGAAAATGATTCATCTTTGTATTTCAAATTTCCCTCTTTATTAATCAAATCGATGGTGCATATAGTAACATCTTCTTTTAAATCATCGATTTTCCCTCCTTTAAATTTATAAAATGCTTCTTTCGCACACCAAATTATATGAGCCTCTTGGTTATTTAAAGAATCAAATAAAATATTTTCATCCGCGTTTATGAAATAATCCTTCCCTCGAATAATTTTTTGCTTTGGAGTTTGAATATCTATGCCTATTTGGTCTATTTTAGAAAGGTAAATTGCATACCAAGCATTAGAATGAGAAATGGAAACATTTAAACTTGGGTTATTACTAAAAAAAGGCTTACCAAGAGAATCTCTACTAATTTCATAAACCTCATCCTTATTAATAAAGGCTAAAATCATATCGACAGTTCTTCTCTCAATCTGTTTTTTTGAAAGTGTATCTTCTTCAAATTTATGAATAATTTTCCCGTACCAAATATCTCCTTTATCCGTTTTTATATGTTTTAGATCCTTCAATACTTTGATTTTTCAATTGAAGTGGCAAAATAATGTATATTTGTGAAAGATAGATTCTATTTTTACAACTTAATTTATTTGAAGTGTTGCTAAACATTTTTAAATTACTTTTAAAAGGCTGTTTTTATGTATTTGAAATCTTTTCAATACTTCTAATTAGCTTTATCCTTTATGTAATTTTTTCATCACAACTTACACCGCCAGTTGTGGAAAATATACCTGTTCCGAAACGTACAAAAGTAGATGTAAATCATTTCAAAATTAGAAATAATTGGCTTAAAAAAAACAAGTTCGGAATTTGGGAAATGTATATTGAAGGTGACGCTTACGAAAGGGGACTAATCTATGGTGTGCTTTCAAAAGAATTAGTTCAATACCAAGAAAAAGTTTTTGTAAATCAAATAGATTCATTCGTTCCAAGCAGGTTTTGGCAACAAGTCATTAGAATGCTTATTGGCTTTTTTAATAAAGATTTATTGTATAATATTCCAGAAGAAAACTTAAAAGAGATTTATGGAGTTTCTCAATCTTTCTCTGATAAGTACGATTATATTGGAACAAAATATCAGAGAAT
>CALPSU020000062.1 GCA_943326315.2 Chryseobacterium gleum | reverse complement strand
AGCACTTCCTGTAAAAGTTACAACATCTTGATTAGTAACATGATCAATTATTCCTCTACCTAAACCACAAACTAATTGTAATGAACCTTCAGGTAAAATTTTGGATTCAATTATATCGCGCACCATTACTTCCGTTAAAAAGCAAGTATATTCGGATGGTTTTACAATTGCAGGAACTCCCGCCATTAAATTAACAGCTATTTTTTCTAACATTCCCCAAATAGGAAAGTTGAATGCATTTATATGAACTGCAACTCCTTCTTTTGGAACACAGATGTGATGACCAATAAATGTCCCGTTTTTAGACATTGGTAATGCAGATCCTTCAACATAATAAGGTAAATCAGGAAATTGTCTACGTAAAGAAGCATTCGCGAATAAATTACCAATTCCTCCTTCAATATCTATCCATGAATCTACTTTTGTTGCTCCAGTTAAAGCACTAACAGCATAATATTCATTCTTTTTTTCCATTAAGAATAAAGCTAACGCTTTTAGCATTCTACCTCTTTCTTGAAAAGTCATTTTTCGAAGGGCATATCCTCCTGTTTTTCTGCCATATTCAAGCATAGCTTTATAATCTAATCCTAAACTAGATGATTCACCAATTTTTTCACCAGTAATTGCGTTAAAAAGATTTGTTTCAACACCTTCACCTTTGATCCATTTCCCTAGTGCGTAGTTTTGATAAAGTTGCATATTTTCTATTTTAATTTTTCACTTATTTAAAAGACAGACATTAAAGATAAGAATTTGAAAATATTCAGCATTAGTTATTTCAATAAATTGACTTATTGTTTTATTGGGTAAGATTATAAATCCTTTTTAATGCCATATTTTCAATCAATTTAAATGCTCCTTCAATAGTTTTTGAGTCAAAGTTTTTTTTCATATTACATGAATGATTCGTATTTTTGAAAAAAAAAGTTATGGCAATTTTATCTATTCCAGATTCAAATATTCAGTTAACAAACGTTGTTGAAATTCGTCAATTTTTAAATGATCGAGGTGTTTATTTCGATCAATGGAAATGCGATGTTGTTTTTGAAGATTCAGCTACTCAAGAAGAGATTTTAAATGCCTATGAAAAAGATTTAAAACCTTTCATGGAAAAAGGAGGTTATTTGTCAGCCGATGTAATTTCAATCAATAAGTTAACTGAAAATTACGAAGCTATAAGAACTAAGTTTTTAGGAGAGCATACGCATTCAGAAGATGAAATCCGTTTCTTTGTGGATGGACAAGGTATTTTCTGGTTCAATTTAGAAGGTGAACCAATCTTTAATTTATTATGCGAACAAGGAGATTTAATATCTGTTCCAACAGGAACTAAACATTGGTTTGATGCTGGTGAGAAAAACCCTTTTGTGAAAGCTATTCGAATTTTTAGTAATACAGATGCATGGACACCAGCTTATACAGAATCTAAAATTGAGGAGAAATATGCAGATTTTAAGGTTAATTAGGTATTAGGTATTAGGTATTAGGTATTAGGTATTAGGTATTAGGTATTAGGTATTAGGTATTAGGTTTGCATTATAGACTAAGCTTTTAATTTCTTTTTAGGATTTTGTGGTGTTTTGAAAACTGAAAATATGATTAATGAATTTTCAATTACTCTATAAATAACAACAAAAGGAAAAATATTTAATGGAACTTGTCTAGTTTCGTTGTGAAATTTTTGAAATCCATTAGGTGTTAATTTTATTGAATGAATTGTTTGGTCTAGTTCGTTTATAAATCGTTCTCCTAAGCCAACTTGTTCCTTTTCATAATAAAGATAAGATTCAATGATTTCAATATTAGCTTCATTTTTGAAGACTAAATCTAACTTTTTTTTCATTTTAATTTAGGTAGAATCGTTTTATAAATTAGCTTTTCTAGCATTCTCTTTTACTTCATCCCACGTAAAAGATTTACTTTCTCCACTAAAATGTTTTGCAATTCTTTGGTCAATAATCTGTTTGTGTTCATCCGTTAATCCAAAGGTATCACTTTCATTTTCTTCAATTTTTGCAGATTCTACATTTTTAGCGGATTTGAATGATTTTAATAAACTCATAAATCTATCAAATTCATTATCGCTCAAAGTAAGTGAAATTTGTCTCATAAGTACTATTAATTAATTAATTCGTTTTCAACAAATATACTAAAAACAAAAATTTTTTACAATTAATTTTTTCTTCCGTTTTTAGAAAATAAAATTCTCATTCAGGTAACCAAATATAAAATGTTGTTCCCTTACCTAATTCAGACTTCATTTTAATCGTTCCTCCGTGTTCTTCAATTATCATTTTTACGTAAAATAATCCTAGGCCAAAACCCTTGACATTGTGAAGGTTTCCAGTGGGTACACGATAAAATTTATCGAAGATGAAACGGACGTCGTCTTTTTTCATTCCTATTCCATTGTCTATAAATTCGATGGCAATACCCTTTTTATCATCTATAGATCGTATGGTGATTTCAGGAGTATTCTTGCAATATTTTATAGCATTGTCTAATAAATTATAAACAACATTTGTAACATGAACTTGATCTGCAAAAATAATAGGATTAGTAGCTTTTAATTCTAAATTGATTTTTCCATCGTGTTCCAATTGGTTGAATTCAAAAGTTTCTTTCGCTTCAATAATAAGTTGATGAATATCAATTTTAGTTTTTTGTAAAAGTAATTTCTGTTTATCAAGCTTAGCAACATTTAAAACCCTTTCCACTTGGTTTTCGAGTCGTTTGTTTTCTTTGTAGATAATTCCAGCGTATCTTTTTAATCGTTCACTGTCGTTAGAGAAATCGGTTTTCAATAGCATTTCACTGGATAAACTAATGGTTGAAATTGGTGTTTTTAACTCATGAGTCATGTTGTTAATGAAATCATTTTTAACTTCTGATAATCGTTTTTGTTTGGTTATTACTGTAATTGTATAACCAAAGAAAAAAGTAACAACGATGATAATAGCTACAACGAAAAACCAAGGAGAATATGTTTCTGGATTTTGATTTGTGATATTTGCCTCAACATTTGGAAAATATACTGTAAAATAATGTCCGTCTTTTTTCCATTTTAACTGTTCAGCTGATACATTTAAAAGTGTGTCTGAACTATAATAATGAGCATCTTTTGTATGTTTTATTAAGTTTCCAAAAACAATAGAATCTGTAAAACAATCGTAAATACCATATTGAAAATCTTGCATTACGTGTTCATCATAAAGCGCATGTTTCAAAAGAGATTCTAAATAAAAAGGGTGAAGCTCTTCATCTACATCAACGGTAAAATAATTGGTACGTATTTGTTTTACAGCTCCGTAAGAATCAGTTGGTTGTTTATTGTGTTTGGTTATTTCATCTAAAACTTTGCTTAAAGCGATATGAGTATCTTCTGAAAATTGCTTTAAATTAAGAGAATCTTCTTTATTATGAATTGCAATATTGGTGTGTTGAATTGCAATAGATTTTTTAATCCAAGCCACTTGAATAAGAAGTATACTCCCTAATGCGAGTATGCCCAAAGCAATGACAAAATTAATTTTAAACTTCTTAACCATCAATTTTTACTACTATCAAAACTTTGTCTCAAATATTAGACTTCAATAGAATGATCAATTTCTCTAGCCCAAGCTATAATTCCACCCTCTAAATTATATAAATTTGTATATCCAAGATTTTGTTCCAAATAATTTAAAGCATTTGCACTTCTAACACCTGAACGACATTGTATTATAACTTTTTTATCTTTTGAAATTTCATTGTAACGAGTTGGAATTTCACCTAGTGGAATTAAAGTTCCGTTGATATTAGCATTTTCATATTCAGCTTCTTCACGTACATCAATTAATTGAAAATCCTCTTTATTATCAAACATTTCTTTTAACTCTGTAACTGTAATTGATTTCATCATTTTTATAAATTTAAATCCGTTGCAAAGATACGAAATTGAATTAATGACTTATGTCATTTTTTTGTTAATTATAACTTTTTTTAGTTTGTATTAATGAATTGTTTTTAAATTTGTCTTAATGAGAAAAGTAGGTGTTATATTCTTTCTTTCTATTTATTTGTTTTCTTCAACTGAATTGTCAGAGTTGTTGAAAATAGATTTTTTGATAGAACATTTCGCTGAACATAAGGAAAAATCAAATCAAATCACTTTTTCTGATTTTTTATATATGCATTATGTTGATCATGGAATTGAAAATGGCGACAGTGATAAAGACTCTAATCTACCGTTTCATTCTAACTCACATAGTGAAATGGTGAATTTTATTTTGCCTATAATAATTCCGGTTAATCACTATTCAATTTCATTTGTTCAGGTTTTTAAAAAGGATGAAAAAAAAAGCTTCTATGATGTTCACGAATCAATGACATCTTCTTTTTTATCAGCTATCTGGCAACCACCTCAAATTTCTTAATGAAACAAAAAGTAGCACCTCGCTGCTAATTTATAACGAATAATTTTCGTTTCATTAAAATCGTTTTCTTATGTTGAATAAAATTATAGCGTTTTCTGTAAAACAGAAACTAATTATTGGACTTTTTATCCTTTTTTTAATTGGATATGGAAGTTATGAAGTTACAAAACTTCCAATAGATGCTGTTCCTGACATCACCAACAATCAGGTTCAAATTATTACTTCTGCGCCATCTTTAGGCGCAACAGATATCGAGAGATTGGTTACATTTCCGGTAGAACAAGCAAATAGTAATATTCCTGGATTAATTGAATTGAGAAGTTTTTCTCGATTTGGTCTTTCAGTTGTTACTTTAATTTTTAAGGATGAAACAGATGTTTACTGGGCTAGACAACAAGTTCAAGAGCGTCTCCAAAATGTAAAAGATCAAATCCCAAAAGGTGTTGGCATTCCTAGCCTAGGTCCTATAACTACAGGTTTAGGAGAGATATACCAATACACTGTTAAAGCGAAAAAAGGATACGAAGGAAAATACAACGACACAGAGTTAAGAACTATTCAAGATTGGACAGTAAGACGAGAGTTGCTTCGTGTGGAAGGTATTGCTGATGTAAGTAGTTTTGGAGGTAAATTAAAGCAATATGAAATAGCAATTCATCCAGATAAATTAAATGCCTTTGGTTTAACCATTGAAGATATTTTCTTTTCGTTGGAAAAAAACAATCAAAATACTGGAGGAGCTTACATTGAAAAAGAAGAAAGTATACTTTTTATTCGAACAGAGGGATTAATTGGTAATAAGTCTGATATTGAATCGATTTCTTTGAAAACCACAAAGTCTGGTGCACCACTTTTTATTAGAGATGTTGCAGAAGTTACAACTGGACACGCAATTCGTTATGGAGGAATGACCTATAATGGTGAAGGTGAAGTGGCTGGAGCTATCGTTATGATGGTGAAAGGTGGTAATAGTTCACAGGTCATAAAAGATGTAAAAGTGAAAATTGAAGAAATTCAAAAAACATTACCAGAAGGTGTAGAAATCGAGCCATTTTTAGATCGAACTAAAATGGTTAACAATTCGATTCATACTGTTGAAACTAACCTTTTAGAAGGTGCACTAATTGTCATTTTTATCTTAGTAATTTTCTTAGGAAATTTTAGAGCTGGATTATTAGTTGCAAGTGTCATTCCATTAGCGATGTTGTTTGCTATAATAATGATGAATCTTTTTGGAGTAAGTGGAAATTTAATGAGTTTAGGAGCATTAGATTTTGGATTAATTGTAGATGGAGCAGTTATTATTGTTGAAGCAACAATGCATCAATTAAGTAAGAAGAATAAAACTATTGGAATTACTCGCTACAATCAATCCGACATGGATGGAATAGTGAAAGACTCAGCGGGAAAAATGATGAATAGTGCTGTTTTTGGGCAGATCGTAATTTTAGTTGTATATCTCCCTATTTTTACGCTTCAAGGGATAGAAGGTAAAATGTTTAAACCTATGGCTCAAACTGTTGCTTTTGCATTGGTAGGTGCATTTATACTTTCGCTTACTTATATACCGATGATGAGTTCAATCCTGTTGTCCAAAAAAATAGGTCATAAACCAAATATTTCAGATCGTATCCTTGGAAGATTAGAATTGTTTTACAACAAAACGCTTAAAAATGCTTTAAAACATCCTAAAATGATTGTCGGATCAGTAATCGCCTTATTTATTCTTGCGATTTTAACTATGACAACTCTTGGAGGAGAGTTTATCCCAGCTTTAGAAGAGGGTGATTTCGCTGTAGAAACAAGAGTCTTAACAGGAACAAGTTTAGAGGGATCGATGGAGGCTTGTTTGAAGGCTGAAAAAATTCTTTTACAAAAATTCCCAGAAGTAATTAAAGTGGTTGGTAAAACAGGAAGTGGAGAGATTCCAACAGATCCTATGCCAATAGAAGCAAGTGATTTGATGGTTATTTTAAAAGACAAAAAGAATGGACTTCCGCTACAACGTTTAATGAATTAGCAGAAAAAATGAAAAAGGAATTGCAAGATATTCCTGGTGTAACTTTTGGTTTTCAATTTCCTGTTCAGATGCGTTTCAATGAATTAATGACTGGTGCAAGACAAGATATTGTCTGTAAAATTTATGGTGAAAATTTAGATACCTTATCTGCTTATGCCCACAAACTTGGAAAAATAGTGCACGGAATTAAAGGGGCTGAAGATTTATATGTTGAGCCTGTTACAGGAATGCCACAAATTTTAATCGAATATAATCGTTCAAAAATTTCACAGTATGGTTTAGATATTTCTACAATTAATAATGTTGTTAATGCTGCATTTTCAGGACAAACAGCAGGTTTAGTTTACGAAGGTGAAAAGCGTTTTGACCTTGTTGTACGTATGGAGAAATCTAAGAGACAAGACTTAAATGATGTACAAGAGTTATTAATTCCTACCTCTCAAGGAAATCAAATTACTTTAAGTAGCATAGCAAAAGTTGAAATTATTGATGGTCCAAATCAAATTCAAAGAGAAAATACAAAGCGTAGAATTGTTGTAGGCTTTAATGCACGAGGTAAAGATGTTCAAAGTTTAATGCAAGAACTAAGTTTAAAAGTTGAGAATAAAATTAAATTTCCTGCGGGATATTCGGTTGAATATGGAGGTTCTTTTAAAAATTTAGAAGAGGCAAAACAACGATTAACGATTGCTGTACCTGTTGCTTTATTATTAATTTTTATTTTACTTTATTTTGCTTTTAGATCTGTGAGACAAGGATTGTTAATTTTCACTGCAATTCCTTTATCTGCAATTGGAGGAATTTTCGCATTAGCAATCAGGGATTTACCATTTAGTATCAGCGCTGGTGTAGGATTTATTGCACTTTTTGGTGTAGCAGTTTTAAATGGAATCGTATTAATAGCAGAATTTAATCGACTTCAAAAAGAAGGCTTGTCAGATTTAGTCGAAATTGTACTAAAGGGTACAAGAACTAGGATGAGACCTGTATTGATGACTGCGTTTGTGGCTTCTTTAGGCTTTTTACCTATGGCGTTGAGTAATGGGGCAGGAGCAGAAGTTCAAAGACCATTAGCATCTGTAGTTATTGGCGGTTTGTTATTAGCTACATTCTTAACATTGTTTGTTTTACCTATTTTGTATATACTTTTTAATAAAAAAATTAAATTAACAAACACTATTTCAACAGCAAGTATGTTTGTTCTAATACTAATTTTCTCAAGCAATACTATTTTTTCACAAGAGCCTATTACTTTTCAAGCTGCAATAGACATGGCGGTAGAAAATAATTTGAGTTTAAAAAATGAGAAACTTCGTTCAGAATATCAAAAAGAATTGATAAAAACTTCGTTTTCAGCTCCCCAAACTTTTGTTCAGGGAGATTATGGAAGATTAAATAGTTTTTATTTTGATAATCGAGTGAATATTTCTCAAAATATTGACTTTCCTACAGTTTATGTTAACCGTAAAAAAGTGCTCACAGAGGAGTGGAATAAAAGTGAGTTAAATGTTTCGTTACGAACATCGGATTTAAAAAAGCAAGTATCTCAAACATTTTATAATATAGTTAATTTACAAGAGAAACGAAAGTTGTTGTTGCAGATCGATAGTATATATGGTACGTATTTAGAAAGAGCTAATCTTAGAATAAAAACAGGTGAAAGCAATATTTTAGAGAAAATTACAATTGAAAATCAACGTTTACAAATTGGAAATCAATTAGAACAATTAGACGCCGATAAAAGCGTGGAGAGTTTACATTTTCAATTATTATTAAATAGTGTAAATTCATTTTCCCCTTCGATTTCAGATGTGAAAATACAAATGAATGGACAAATAGATAAAGCATTGCTTTTAAAGCATCCTAGTTTACAAATGTTAGATGCTAATATCCACATAGCTTTAGCAACAATTAAACTAGAGAAATCAAAAATGTACCCAACTTTAATGTTCGGAGTTAGTTCAGGAACAATGTATGGTTTTGGAGCGGACAATTTAGAATACAACTATTCAACTCGATTTAATAATGCCCAAATAGGAGTTGGAATTCCTTTGTTTACAAAACAAAAACAGACAATTTCTGCGTCTACGATACATGCAAAAATTGCTGAAAACGATTTAGCAATTGAGACTCAAAAATTAGAGACTCAATTTAATATTGCTTTAAACCAATATGAGATTCAAAAGGCAATTGTATTAGAATTAGAAAATATTGCTTTACCAAATGGTAAATTAATTTTTGAAACGGCACAAAAACAATTTTTGAATGGAGATATTAATTATTTAGAATGGGCTATGCTTGTAAATCAAAGCATTTCGATTCAGAGTAATTACCAAGATGCTATTTTAAAATTAAATGAAAACACGATTCAATTGATTTATTTGTTGAATGTTGATTAGGTATTAGATTTTGGGTGTTAGGTTTTAGGTCGTTTCCGAAAAACCAACGTCGTAGAGACATTGCATACAATGTCTCATGTACACGCCATATCCCCAAAATATGTCCCAACGATTTGAAAAATGAAATTTTTAAAAAATAAAAAACAATAAATGAGAAATATATTTATAACACCAATCATCCTAATGTTTATAGGATGCGGTTCAAAAGAAACAAAAGTTGAAAGTACAGCACCAGTAGCAGAAACAATGAAAGTTTCATTGACTAGTGCACAATTCAAAAACGCAGATATTCAATTGGGGGTTTTGGAGAGTAAAATGATTTCTACACTATTGAAGTTAAATGGTAAAATAGATGTTCCACCACAAAATTTAATTTCGGTGAGCATTCCAATGGGTGGGTATTTAAAATCGACGGAATTATTGCCTGGTATGTTAGTTAGAAAAGGTCAAGTTATAGCTGTTTTAGAAGATCAACAATATGTTCAGTTACAACAAAACTATTTATTAGCTAAAGTTAGAGTAAAAACTACTGAAGGTGAATACTATCGTCAAAAAGAATTAAATTCAAGTAAAGCTTCTAGTGATAAGGTGTTTCAATTGGCCGAAGCAGATTTTAAAAATTCTAGAATCAATTTAAAAGCTTTAGAACAAGAGTTGCAAATAATTGGAGTGAATCCAGACTACTTAGATGAGTCTAAAATTTCAAAAAGGATTTCAATAAATTCTCCTATCGATGGTTATGTGTCTAAAGTAAATGCTAATATCGGAAAATACTTAACACCTAGTGAGGTCTTATTTGAATTAGTAAATGTTTCGGATATACATTTAAATTTAACCGTTTATGAAAAAGATTTACCGAAACTTCAAATTGGCCAAAAGCTTACAGCATTCAATAATAATGAACCGGACACAAAGTATCCTTGTGATATAATATTAATTGGACACTCACTTTCTTCAGAAAAAAGCACGGAAGTTCATTGTCACTTTAAAAAATATGACAAAAGCTTAGTTCCTGGAATGTATATGAATGCGGATATTCAATTAAAAAATATTAAAGCATTAACGATAAAAGAAGAAGCGATAGTAAGATTTGGAAATTTGGAATATGTATTTGTAGAATTAAAAAATCGTGAATTTGAAATGATTCAAGTTAATACTGGAGCAAAAGAAAATGGATATGTTGAAATATTAAACGGAGAGAAATTAATGAATCAGTCCATTGCAATTAAAGGGGCTTATTCATTATTAATGAAGTTAAAAAACGAAGAGGAATAAATAAATTATAATTGGCTATTTAGTAGTCAGAATATTAATCAAAAATAAAATAAATTATGAACGACGCACATTTACATTTAGCAGTTAACCATTTGCCAATCATTATTCCGATAGCAGCAGTGGTAGTATTAGTAGCAGGATTTTTCTTGAAATCAGAAGTTGTAAAACGAGTGTCTTATTTTCTATTCTTAGTTGCCGCAATCTGCACAATGCCTGCTTTTGCAACAGGAGAAGGAGCTGAAGAAGTTGCTGAAGGTCTT
>CALPSU020000061.1 GCA_943326315.2 Chryseobacterium gleum | reverse complement strand
AACTTCAACCCTTCTAATTCCATACCTTGAAAACTATATGGACTTGTTCTAGGCTTATAACAACCTCCACGAAGTGTACTTAAACCTAAGGATACTAGCAATTCCGAAGATTGACGAATTTGCTCTTCCGATTCCACGGAACAGGGCCCTCCAATTAAAACGGTATTATTAGTTTCACCTCCAATTGTTATTGCGCCAATTTTAACTTCTCGTTTATTACTCTGGTAATTTTTAGATGATAATTGCATATCATTTGGAAAAACCCAGAATTGTTCAACTTTACTTTCAATTGAAACTGGGACCTCTTTTAGTGAAGAGCCTGTTATCAAAACATTTTTATTGTTATAAACAATATTAAACGCTTGATTTTCAATCGCTATTTTTGCAGCTTCTTGAGCTGAAACATTTTCTTTTAAATGGATTATCATAGTTCTGCTTTAATCAGATTTACAAAATTAACAATTCCTACAGATTTACCACCTTTTTCTAACACAGGAAGATACATTATAGGAAATGTACATTTTTTTATTAGTTGTAACATAGAAAAAACGGTGTCATCTTGCTGAATTACAGTTGGTTTTAAATTTATCAATGAATTTCCATTCAATAAATTTAAATCATCTAAATTTTTCAACATCCCTTTTCGAACATCTGCGTTTGAAATCAGACCTTGAAATACATGAGTATTATCTATAACAATACAAAAACCCATATTACCACTTTCAATAGTTTCAAGTATTGTTTTTAAAGACAAATCCTCCAATCTTAATACAGGACATTCATCAAATGGAATCATAAAATCTTTTACAATAAATTCTGATTCTACATTTCGTTTTGTCAAATTCATTAATGCATGCCCAATACTTGGTGCATTGAACAAATAAGAACCAGAAACAGAAGAACTCACCCCCATATTCCTTAAAATAAATGAAACTTCACCATTCACTCCTCCATCAACATGAATAGATTTTTCAGGAAATTGTTTTCTAAATTGTCTGATTTTTGAAAAATTTACAGCATCAAATTTACCCCCACTTTGACCTGGAATAGTTGCCATGATTAAAATAAAATCGAAATCTGAATAGGATTCAAAAACAGAAACTGGTGTAGGAGTTATAACAGCCAAACCTTTTTTACCTAAAATATCATTGGGAATCTCTAAAGAATTTTTTAAATTTTCAAATTGAAATGTTATATATTCAACAGGATTTAATCTTAATAAATCAAAATATTTTTCTGGATTCGATGTTATAATATGTAAATCTATTGGCAAATCACACCATAATCTAATCTGTTTAATATCTTCAAAAACAGATACTTCATCATTACAATCTACATGAAGTAATTCAACCTGATGCTGCACCAAATCTTCGATAACTTCTTTTAAAGGTCGTTTTTTATCACTGTAAATTGATGCCGATATCTTCATTCTAATTATTTGATTTGTAAAGATAATGAATGACTTTAAATAATAGTAAGTTTCTAAGCAGTTTACGTAGTTATTTGTAATTTTGCTTTATATGGAAGAAATAAAATTACAAAATCAAATTTTTATTGGTTCAAATAACCGAAAAAGTCTTATCGATTTAACAATACCTTCAAACTTTAATGGTAAACTAATTGTCTTCATTCATGGCTATATGGGATTTAAAGATTGGGGTTGTTGGAATTTAGTAGAAAAATTTTACACAGATTTGGGTTTTGGCTTTTCTAAATTTAACATGAGTCATAATGGAGGCACGATTGAAAGCCCAATTGACTTCTCTGATCTAGATACTTTTGGCGAAAACAACTATTCAAAAGAAGTATATGACCTTCAACAAGTATTAAACTGGATTGAAAATCAACTCGTTAATTTACCTGAAATTTTCTTAATTGGACATTCTAGAGGTGGTGGAATTGCATTGTTAACTGCTTCAGACGATCGAATACGAAAAATTTCAACTTGGGCGGCAATTTGTGATATCGAAAAAAGATTTCCTGAAGGAACACAATTAAAAGTATGGAATACTCAAGGAAAAAGATTTGTTGTAAATAGTAGAACAAAGCAAAAAATGCCTAATAATTATTCACAATATGAAAACTTTATTGAAAATAAAGACGCTTTAAATATTGAAAAAGCATGTTTAAATTCAACTAAAACAACTTTTGTAGTTCATGGCGATCTTGATACATCAGTTGAATTAGAGGAAGGTAAAAAAATTGCTACTTGGTTAAAAACTAGATTGTTTGAAATTGAAGATGCAGAACACACTTTTGGAGCAACTCACCCATGGACAAAGTTAGACATGCCAGAACACTTACAAAAAGTTTGTGAAATTACGTGTGGTTTTTTTCTTATCGAAAATTAATCGTTAAAGTATTATTTCCCTTTTGCTTTTAAAACTATTAAGATAGTATGCATCATAATTTTAAAATCAAGAGCCAAAGATCTATTCTTCATATATAATAAATCAAAATTCATTCGTTTAATCATTTGATCTACATTTTCTGCGTAGCCAAATTTCACTTGTCCCCAAGAAGTTATTCCTGGTCTAATTTTCGTTAATTGAGAAAACTGAGGTTCTAATTTCACAATTTGATCGATGTAAAACTGTCTTTCTGGTCTAGGCCCAACTAAGGACATATCTCCTTTTATAACATTTATAAACTGTGGAAATTCATCCAATCTAAACTTCCTCATTACTTTCCCTACTCGAGTAATTCTAGTGTCGTTTGCAGAAGACAACTGTGGTCCAAATCGCTCAGAATCAACATACATTGTTCTAAATTTTATTATTTTAAATGGCTGACCATGAAGCCCAACTCTTTCTTGCATAAATAAAATCGGTCCTTCAGAAGATATTTTCACTAAAAAAGCCATCACTAAATAAAATGGCAGTAAAAGAATAGCTGCAATTAGAGATATAATAAAATCAATCGACCTTTTAAATAATTGATGAAATAATGACATTGAATCTAAATTCACTTCAAATAATAATGCCCCAAAAATATTATCCATTTTCACAGATCCTAACAAGATATCATACATATCAGGAGAAATTTTTATTCTAACATCACACCCCTCAATTCTAGAAATAATATTTTTTAATCTATCGTGTTCACTATTTTCAAGAGCAATAATAACCTCTTCAATATCGTTATCCTTTACTATTTGTGAAATATCATCAACATGACCTAAATAATTAAGTTGGGGTTCTAAAATCTTATCAACCCCATTTAAACTAACAAAGCCAATAAAAATATTTCCAATCCCTCTTGGCAGATTAATTATCTCATTATAAATAGACAAAGCTTTCTTATCTCCACCAATTAACAAAGTTCTAAATCCACTTTTATTTAATTGAACATTACGGACTAAAATACTCACAAAGATTAATCTAGGAATAAAAGTGACTGTAAAATAGACCACAAATAATATCAAAGCCGACTTATAATACATTTGATATCTTGAAATTTCATCATCCAGTAATAAACCGAAAAATAAAATTAAAGTACCCAAAAGAACACTAATTAAAGTTTGACCCAAAATCTTCAATCGATACAATCGCCTGACATCGTAATAGGTTCCTTGAAGAGAATATAAGAAAATCCATACAATTGGAATAAAAATAATTCCTAAATAAAATTGTTTATCAATTAAAAAATCTTGTTTTTCAATAATTGTTTTTCTTAAATAATAAAAAATTGCCCAAGAAATCGTAGCAGTAATCCAATCTAATATTATTAGAATATATGTAATTAATTTTTTCGGCATTAATTATAAACTAATTTTATATTATCCAGGTAAATATCATTTGTTAAATATCCATTCGATTCAAAAAGTGCTTGAAATGAAATTTTGAATGCAGTCGCTTTACTTTTGAAAGAAACAAGCTCTTTCAAATCGATATATATTTTTTTCCATTGCAAAGTTGCATAATCTTGTTTATTCAATCGAATATTAGTATTATTTGTCCAACTTCCAGCTGTATAATCGAGCAAACCAGTAATTAAATTATTTGAATTATAGTAATCAATTTCCAAATACACTTCTTTACCACCTTTAGGAAGATCAAGACTTGCTGTAGTGTAAGCAATCCAAATAGAATCGGAAGCTGTTAATAAAACACTACCATAATAATGACCATATTTTAAAATCTCTGATTTTGAATCGGTATGAATTTGAACTTTTGAAGTTGGATCGTTTTCAATTTTTATTGTTGCATCTTCAAAATCTTCAATCCAAAACTTTGTATTATCATTATAATAAGTCACTGGATTTATTGTTAAAGTTTTATTTTGAATTAATTCCGAATTAATTTCGTAAAACGCCAAAAAAGGATATATTTTTTTTGTTGCAGAAATACCATTATTTCGAATTACAGGATAAATTTTAATATTAACATTTCCATTTTTTAGTATAGGTATCTTAAACGGAACTTCAAATATACCAATCATTTTATTATCAATAAAAACATGGGCATCGGTGATATTTTGAGATAATTCTCCTTGAATATAAGATGCTTGTGAATTAGCTATCAACGACCATTTTGTAACTTCTATCCAAGAAGGATCTGGATTGTTTTTCACACATCCATAAAATATAAAAATAACAGAAAACAATATTAAAAATGACTTCATATATTTAGCAAAGTGAAAGAATAACGTGAAAAATAATTAAATATTATCGTTAACAACAACATTTGAATGATTTAATAATTCTAAAATTTTATGGGCAACGACTAAAGAGCTATAACCATTTGCTAAAGAAACAATTGGATCGTTATCATTTTTTATAGCATCATAAAAAGATTTAAATTCTTCTAATTTTGGATTCTTTTCTTTTATAATAGGTCTTTCAGATAAAATCATTTTATTCAAACTGGATTCTTTACTATCCAAACTAACAACTTCTAATTCATTCAATAAAGAATCAATATTTACGATTGATTCTTTTTGGTAGAAACTAGATTGGCATTTTTTCTGTTGAGCTACCCTACTTGCTGTTAAACTTGCAACACATCCATTATCAAACTCAATTCTAGCATTTACAATATCTAATGAATCAGAAAATACACATGAACCAGAAGCTGAAATTTTTTTAACTCCAGATTTAACAACACTCAATATGACATCAATATCATTCATCATTAAATCCATTACTACACTAGATTCATTTTGAGTATTATGATGATACAATCTATGTGTTTCAATTAACATTGGACGATTCAAGAAAGGTAAACTTTCTAAAAATGCTGAATTAAAACGTTCAACAGATCCAATTTGAACTTTTACACTTGCTTCTCGAGATAAATTAATTAAAGACTTCGCCTCATCAATTGTCTGAGTCAAAGGTTTTTCAATAAAAATATGCTTACTTTTCCTTAATGCAATTGAAGCAAACTCATAATGCTTAATCGTTGGAGATACAATATCAATACAATCTACCTGCTCTAGCAATTCATCGTAGGAAAGAAATCGTTTCACTAAAAAAGACTCTATTAATTCAGATGAAAGTTCGTCATTAGGATCATAGAAACCAATAAATTCAAATTGCCCCTTTAACTCAAAAAGAATTCTAATATGATCTTTTGCTAATTCATTAGCACCTAATATTCCTATTTTAAGCATTGATTATTTTTATCACAAAATTAAAGTAGTATAAGCAATTTATTCATACTCTTAAATAGACTTATCAACAAAAACTAAGTGAAATAAATGAATAAATTTTCAACTTTCAACTTTACATTCAATTACACAAATAACTTATTAATTAATAATCAATGAATTATAACAAATAATTGAAAGATTTTAAAAATATCTCACAAAACATTGCATAATTAAAATTTGAAATAACTATATTTGCACTCATTAAATGGAGGCTATAGCTCAGTCGGTTAGAGCGTCGGTTTGTGGTACCGAAGGTCGTGGGTTCGATCCCCACTAGCCTCCCACAAAAAAAAGGTTGAACAATGTTCAACCTTTTTTATTTCCATTTTTTTTTATTTTATTTCAAAACATGTGTAATCCTCCATTTATTGCAATGTTTGAACCTGTTATATACCTAGATTCATCCGAACACAAATAAGCAACAACTCCTGCTATTTCCTCAGGAGTCCCTAATCGACCTTGAGGTATTTGAGAGACTATCTTTTCTCTAATTTCTTCTTTAATTGCCATCACCATATCTGTACCAACATATCCTGGGGAAACTGTATTAACGGTAATCCCTTTTTTAGCTACTTCTAAAGCTAAAGATTTTGAAAAACCATACATTCCAGCTTTTGTGGCTGCATAATTTGTTTGTCCAAATTGTCCTTTTTGACCGTTTACAGAAGAAATACTGATAATTCTCCCCCAACCCTTTTCAATCATACTCTCAATTACTAAACGGGAACAAATAAACACACTATTTAAATTCGTATCCATAACTTCCGTCCATTGTTGAAGACTCATCTTATGTAAGGCAGAATCTCTTGTTATTCCAGCATTATTAACCAATATATCCACAACGCCTATTTCTTCAGTAATCTGTTTAATCATTTTTTCAACAGAAGCATAGTTTGATATATCTCCTTCAACTATTTTTAAATCAAATCCCATTTTTAATTGATCATCTCGCCATTTTTTAGCTTCTTCTCTCCATTTCATTGCACTTGTAAAATCTCTATAATTGGCAATAACAGTATAACCATCTTTATATAGTCTTTCACAAATCGCTGTTCCCATTCCTCCTGTACCTCCTGTAACCAATGCTACTTTTTTATTTTTTTCAATCATAATATGATTCAATTTTATTATTTTTTTGAGAATTCAGGAATACATTTCCTAACATATCTTCCTGGGGATGATTCAATAATTTTATATTTAATTGAACCCAACTTCTCACTTGATTCAATTTGTTTTCCAGAAATTAAAGCCAATCTTTCACTCCAAGTTGTCCACCAACTGCCTTCGATAAATTTTGCTGTTTGTTTCCAAACTTCAAAACCATTTCCCAACTTACCACTTGAATAATGACCATATTTATTTCTAGATGGAGGATTTGCAACTCCCATTACATGTCCTGACTTTCCTAAAATAAACTCAACTGGTCCACTTACAAGTTCTGTAGTTGTAAAAGTTGTATGCGGTGGAGAAATACTATCTTCTTCAAATCCAACAATATAAACCGGCACTTCAATTTTCCCTATGTCAATTGGTGTATCACAAATTCGTAATGCATTTTTACGACTCAATTTATTTTCAAAAATCATATTTCTCAAATAATATAGATACATTTTAGTTGGTAGATTTGTATTATCATTAGTCCAATATAAAACATCAAATGGACTTGGGGTTTTTCCCTTTAAATAATTATTTACTACATATTTCCAGACTAAATCATTTGCTCGAATAAGATTAAAAGCTCTTTCCATATCTTCACCAGCCATTATTCCTTTTTTCAACAATTCTCCACGCTCTAATTTTTTTAAAAGCGCCCCATCAATTACATCTCCCATAGGACCAACATCTGAAAAATCGATCATTGTTGCCAGAAAAGTAGCTGAATTTACAGGATTCTCTTCTTTAGTATTTCTTGATGATAGTATAGCAATCGAAATACTAAGCAAAGTTCCTCCAAGACAATAACCTAAAGTATTTACTTTCTTTGATTTTGAAATCTGACTTGCTACTTCAATTGCTTTTAAAGAACCCAAATTGACATAATCATCAAATGATATTTGTCCTGAATCTGACATAGGATTTTTCCATGAAATAATAAAAACCATAATACCTTTATCTACATTGTATTTAACAAATGAATTTGTAGGTTGTAAATCGAGAATATAATATTTATTTATCCATGGTGGAATTACCACTAATGGTGCTTCATAAACATTTTTTGTAGTTGGTGAATATTGAATTAGTTGCATTAATTCATTTTCAAAAATTACTGCTCCTGGGGTAATAGCAATATTTACCCCAACCTCAAATGCAGTCATATCGGTTTGTGTAATTTTACTTTTCTCTATATCAGAAATAAAATTACTTAAACCATTAATCAAACTTTGCCCATTTGTTTGTTGTGCAAGTTTTATAACTTCAGGATTTGTTGCTACAAAATTGGATGGAGAAAAAGAATCTAAATAATGGTTTGAATAAAAACTAATTTTCCTTTTTGCTTTTTCATCAATTTCAGAAACATCAATAATTTCATTTACTAATTTTGAAACTAATAAATAACTTTGCTTTATTAAATCAAAAAAATATGGAGCTTCATCCCAATCAGGAGATAAAAATCTCCTATCGTCTTCAGATGGAGATATTATTGGTACATATTTTTTTGAAATACTTGATTGCCTTTCAAAAATTCGCCACCATAATTCTTGTTGATTACTTAAATAGACTTGACAGAGATGTTGTACTTTACCAACCTCCTTAGAAGATGCCATCAATTTTGTGTTAAACTCTGAAAATGCTAAAAGAATACCCCTGTTATCATGATCATATCCAGATTTATTATTCAAATAATTTTGCGCTATTTTCTGCCCAGCCTGAGTCATTTCGATAGCTAACTCCATTAAATTTACTTGTCTTGTATTTTCCATTATATATCTATTTAGCAATAAAAAAATTCAGAATAGCCTGAAAATTAAAATACTGAAATACCAATTTTAGATTAAAATATTAACTTTTATTTATCCATTTGCTTCCATAATTCTGAAGCCCATTCAGTAAATTTATTAACTCCTTTATCCTGGAAATTTAAGGCATAATCTATTTGACGACTAATACTTTCACCAAATTTTTGATTAAAATTCACCGCTAAATTGGTATGCTTGTTATATGCATCTAGTATTTCCTTTGTATTTTTTAAATTCAATTTTCTAGAAGCTTCAAAATTATCTTTGATTAAATTCAATACTTTTTCAGGTGTTCTATTATTCATATCCTTTACTTCATCTAATAACTTTGTATTAAAATCAATATTCATTTCCATCTGACTCATGTAAGAATTGATAATATTATCTAACGTATCTTCTGCTAGTTCAACTGATTTTCCAAAAGTACTTTTCAAAGTATCTGTAACATTATCTTCTATATTTTGCCTACTAAACTTAACTTTAATTGAATCCACAATTTTTTTGTTAAAGTCAAGTGCTTCACCAATATGTTTTGTATTAGAATCAATTATTTCTCTAATTGTTTCTTTTGATTTTTCAGAAGTTTCTTTTATACTTTCTTTAATTTTTTCAGCTTGATCACTTACTATATTTGTCATAATTTCTTTTTTATTTTAATTAATTGATAACCTTTACTAATGTTTTCAACTCGAATAGCATTTATAAGTTGAAAAACTAAAATTCTTCAACAACTCCTACATATAAACACAACTCCTCTTCTAGATTAACTGTTGTCAATACTTCATTCTCAATTCTAAAAAGATTCATTTGATCTAACCAATTTTTCATCCATTGATTACTTTCAATTTTTACTATTGATTTAGAAAAAACATTATTTTTATCTATAAAACTTTTATTAAACACTTCCAGAAGATTTAGAGTTTTAATCATGTTATTCTCCGATAATCTATTTGTATTATCTATATATGAATCCAAAATTATTTTTAGATCTTCTGAACCGTTTAAATATTCTCCCTCAAAATTCACTAACGTTTTATTAACCCGTTTTTTAAATTCTAAATTAAATATTTGTTGATCATTGAAAGATTCAATAATTGTTTTTGTTAATTCCTCTCCTTGATGTTTTAAAGTTTTATTGATTAACATATTCTTCTTTTTACTATTAATAATTCTCACTCTTTTTTTATTTAAGTTTTTAAACTTCAACTAGTGACTTTTTTTTAGCTTGATCTATACTCATATCTTTTGTAGACTCTTTATTAACAGACTTAATTGTTGAGTCTTCCTTCTTATTCAAAGGCTCCACAAAAATTTTAAATATATCTTCTGCATTTTTTTTATACTGTTTCATCCATAAATCAAACTGCTCATTCATATCTTTTACCATCTTTATATTCGAATTCATTGAAGCTTCAATTTGTTTGTTAAAATTTAAATAAATTGAATTCATCATTTCTGCCGAAGTTTCTAATTGATGTTTATTAATTAATTTAAACTCATCAATTATTTGATTATAACCATCTCCCTTATACTTATCACTAAAACCAGAAAGTATATTTTGATTAAATTGCATGATTTGCTTCATCGATTTCTCTACCGAATCTGAAAATAAATTTTTAGAACTACCTGAGTGATGATTCGAATTTGAACTATCTAAATTTGCTCCAAAAAAATTATTAATAAACCCAAGAGTTAAATCAACTTGTTTCTTGTACACATCTGTTAATTCGGTATTCACATTAAATAAATTTTTTCTTACTTGAATTTCACCGTTTTTTT
>CALPSU020000060.1 GCA_943326315.2 Chryseobacterium gleum | reverse complement strand
CGAGATAATGGCTCAATCATTTCTATATATGAAAAATTAATAACACCATTCAAGGCTCCCAACTTAATTTCTTTATGACACGAAACAATATTTTTCTCCTCTACTTGAATAACATCAAATGTTTTAGGGATTTCAAAAGTATATGGGCATTTGTCTGAGAATAGCTTATACTCATGTTTTGGTAAATTTAATCTTAAATAAGTTGGCGGTTTTGGTATTAAAATAGCATTCTCACTGCATGAGAAGAGTAAACCAATTAATGCAAAATATTTTGTTAATTTCATTTTATTTCTACTTTATTAATTAGCCTAAATGTCAGATGGAAAATTCATTACAACAACCTTTACTGTTTTAATTCTTTTTTTATCTGATGAAGCAACTATCAATTTTAAATTATTGCAAATAAAAAATTCATTATTTTTTAAAATTCTACCAGCATTTTCAACTATAAAACCACCAATAGTATCTGATTCTCCTTTAATCAATTCAAAATCTTTACCGTCTATTTCTAAAATTTTATAACAATCGATTAAAGCAGTTCTTCCTTCAATTAAAAAGGTAGTTTCATCAATTTGCTTATATGTCAATTCATCTTCATCAAACTCATCTGTAATATCTCCAACAATCTCTTCTAATACATCTTCTAAAGTAACGACACCACTTGCGCCTCCATACTCATCAACAACAATAGCCATGTGAACTTTTTTTCCTTGAAATTCTTTTAACAAATCATCAATCTTTTTGTTTTCAGGCACAAAAAAAGGTTTTCTCAATAACCCCTTCCAGTCAAAATCGGCTTCTCTTTCGATATAAGGCAGTAAATCTTTTATGAAAAGTATTCCTATTACATTATCGAAAGTTCCAGAAAAAACAGGAATTCTAGAATATCCATATTCCAAAATCTTATCCAATACTTCATTAAATTTCAGATCATCTTGCAATGCATTTACATCCATTCTAAAACACATTATTTGTCGAACATCTGTATTTCCAAATTTAACAATACCTTCTAAAATTTTATGTTCACCTTCTGAAACATTTTCTTCTTTTGTTAGTGCTAAAGCTTGTTCGAGCTCATCTGAAGAAATTTTAACACCTTTCTTTTTAGCATATTTATGAATAATATTAGATCCATTTACTAATCCTGTTTTAATCCAGGAAAAAGGAGGCATCTTATTGAAAAAATTCAAAGGAATCGCCATAAATTTCGAGAATGACAGCGCGTTTTTAGTAGCATAAATCTTAGGTATAACTTCACCTAACAATAATAAAACTAGTGTAATTGCAAAAACCTCAATTGCAAATCGAAGCGTTTCATTTACTTCACCACTTTCCCCAAAAAAGTATGAAAGTATGGAGCTTGAAACAATTACAATTGCAACATTTACAAAATTATTGGTAATTAAAATTGTCGCTAATAATTGCTTTGGTATATCGAGTAATTTCTGAACTAATTTCCCTGAATTACTATCGTCATTCTTTAATTCATCTTTTTCAACAGGACTCAATGAGAAAAATGCTGCTTCTGCCCCTGAAATAAGTGCCGAACAAATCAATAATATAATTAAAATAGCAAAATATAAAAAAACGTCAGGTAGATTCAATACTGCTGCCGTATGTGATTTTAAATTTTCCGCACTTGATATTACTAATGTATTCATGTTGATCACTAACATATTAAAATGGTAAAACATCTCCATCAGAATTCAATAATTCATCAATTTGAGAAGGTTTATTTGGAGTACCCTCCGAAGAATAAGGTGCATTTGAATTGGAAACCCTATCAGCACCTTCAGGCCTAGATAAAATATTCAAATTATCTGCAATTATTTCAGTCACATAACGAGTTATACCTTCCTTATCCTGCCAATTTCTTTTTTTTAAACGTCCTTCAACGTAAACTTTATAACCTTTTTTTAAATACTTTTCAGCAACTTCAGCTAAACCTCTCCAGACAATAATATCATGCCAATCTGTTATTTCTTTCTTCTCGTTTGTATTCTTATCGGTATAAACTTCTGAAGTAGCAATTGAAAAAGTTGCAACTATGGATCCATTTTCCAATCTTCTTACTTCGGGATCTTTCCCTAAATTACCTATAAGGATTACTTTATTAACGCTACCTGCCATTTTTATAAAATGATTTACACAAATATAATTGAAAATACAAGAACGAAAGATTTCATGTTCAAAAATTAAAAGGTGAATTATCTAAAAAACGATCAATAATTCTAGGTAAAGGATAATCTTGAATGTCACAGGAATTAATAATCAGAAAATTCTCTTCCATTTTCGTCGGGAACTTATCAAAATAATAAAAACATGCTTTAATTTTTTGATGAGATAAAATATGTAGTACTTTTTCACTATAATCACTTGGAGTAAATCCTAACATTTTATTAAATATTTCATCCATTTCATCTTTTGCTATATCTGAATCCGTTTCCACCAAAGGAAACTCGTATAAATGTTTCCAAATATCTTTATCTTCTCTCTTTTTAATTATCAATTGACTATTCTTATGAAAAATTAAATAATTAAAATATCTATTCTTGACTTTAATTTTTAATGATTTTCTAGGTCTTTCCATTATAACATTATGAATTCTAGAAAGACATTTATTATATAAGGGGCAAATGTCACAAAGTGGATTTTTAGGCAAGCATTGTATCGCACCAAACTCCATTATAGATTGATTATGAATAGATGCATCATTATTAGAAAGTAATTCTTTAGCTAATTCTGCAAAATACTTTTTTCCTTCAGATGAATCAATCGGGATATCAATATCAAAAACTCTACTCAAAACTCGATAAACATTTCCGTCAACAACTGAATATGACAAATCAAAAGCAAAAGAAGAAATAGCAGCTGCAGTATATTCTCCGACACCTTTTAATTTAATTATTTCTTCATACGTATTTGGGAAAACACCCTTTAAATCAAATGCAATAAATTTTGCTGTAGCATGTAAGTTTCGAGCTCTACTGTAATAACCTAAACCTTGCCAATCATTTAGAATATCTTGTTCACTAGCATTGGCTAAATCAAAAATAGTAGGGTAATTATTAATAAATTTTGTGTAATAATTCAAACCTTGGTTAACCTTTGTTTGTTGCAGAATAATTTCAGACAACCAGATAAAATAAGGATTTTTAGTGTTTCTCCAAGGTAAACTTCGAAGATTTAATCTATACCATTCAGCTATTAATCGGTGAAAATCAGTCATTAAGGCACATTTTTTAAAATTATTTTAATAAAATGCAAAAATATAACAATTAGAGCTATACTTTTGCAACCTGAAAATCAAAAAGTTAATAAATAAATAAAATATAAATAAAATGACAAAAGCGGACATCGTAGCTGACATCTCAGTAGAAACAGGATTAGAAAGAGTTGAAGCTCTTAAAGCAGTAGAAGCATTCATGAATTCTATTAAATCTTCATTATCTAAAGGTGAAAATGTATATTTAAGAGGGTTTGGTAGCTTTATTGTTAAAGAAAGAGCTGAAAAAACAGGTAGAAATATTTCAAAAAACACTACAATCATTATTCCAGCGCACAACATTCCTTCATTCAAACCAGCAAAAACGTTTGTTGAGGAAGTAAAAACAAGTGTTAAAGTAAAATAATTTTTGGTTTTAATAAAACCATGCAATTTATCCGATTAAATTTACTATTTTTGCACTCTTGAAATTCAATTATAATTTAAAACATAAATGAAATTCATGAATTTAAAATGAATTTAATCAATTAAAATATACAATTATGCCAAGCGGTAAAAAAAGAAAAGGTCACAAAATGGCGACTCACAAGCGTAAAAAACGTTTAAGAAAAAATCGTCATAAAAAGAAAAAGTAATCAGTAGATTACTAATAGTTTAAAACTTAGTGAGCAATTGCTTGCTAAGTTTTTTCTGTTTTCTAACATTATAATTAAATACAGTCTTTCGTGAGTTTAGAACTAGTAGTCGATGCCAGACCAAATGGTATCTGGCTTGCTTTGTTACGTGACGGAAAACTTATTGAGCTTCAAGAAGAAAAAGGAAATACTGAATTTGCTGTAGGTGATATTTACCTTGGTAAAGTTCGGAAAGTTGTTCCTAGTCTAAATGCTGCTTTTGTTGATGTAGGATTTGAAAAAGATGCGTTTTTACACTATCTTGATTTAGGACCTCAATTCAATTCGTTAAATAAGTTTACACGTGATACGTTGCACGGCAGGCAAAACGTAGCAGATCTTCTATATTTTAAGGCTGAAAAAGATATTCCAAAAGATGGAAAAATAAACGAGATTGTTTCTTCTTCTTCACCTATATTGGTGCAAGTTGCTAAAGAACCTATTTCGAGCAAAGGTCCTCGCTTAAGTGCAGAAATTACACTTGCAGGACGCTATCTTGTGTTAGTACCTTTTTCAGATAAAATATCGATATCTCAAAAAATCAAAGATCCTGAAGAAAGATCTAGATTGAAAAATTTAATGAATAATATCAAACCAAAAAACTTTGGAGTTATTATTCGTACTGTAGCAGAAAATAAAAAAGTTGAACTTCTTGATCAAGACTTGCAAAATTTACTTGAGAAGTGGAAATTTATGTATGCTAATTTAAAAACTGCAACTCCTCCTAAGAGAGTATTAGGTGAACTTGATAAAACATCTTCAATATTAAGAGATTTATTGAATGCTGATTTTTCAAACATACACGTAAATGATATTATACTCATGACCGAAATGAGTGAATACATTACTGACATTGCACCAGGTAGAGAGAAAATATTAAAATTACACGATCGTAAAATAAATATTTTCGAAAAATTTGGAATAACAAAACAAATCAAGACATTATTCGGTAAAAAAGTTCCCCTTGCAAGTGGTGGCTATTTAATTATCGAACACACGGAAGCTATGCACGTAATTGACGTAAATAGTGGAAATAGAAAAGGTGCCGAAGGACAAGAGAGTAATGCTCTATCCACGAATTTAGAAGCAGCCGAAGAAATCGCTAGAGTATTACAATTACGTGACATGGGAGGTATTATCTGTATAGATTTTATAGATATGCATGACCGTGAAAACAATAAACAACTCTTCGAAAAAATAAAAGAGCACATGATCTCTGATCGTGCAAAACATAATATTTTACCTCCTTCAAAATTTGGAGTTGTAGAAATTACTCGTCAAAGAGTAAGGCCTGAAACGGATATAAATACTTCAGAATCTTGTCCTACTTGTAACGGCACAGGAGAAGTTCAGGCTTCAATATTATATGCCGAAGAAATTGAAAGTAATTTAAATTATTTAGTAAAAGAGAGAAAAGAGAAAAATGTAAGTTTACTTGTTCATCCATATCTGGAAGCATATTTTAAAAACGGAACTTTTTCTCGCCAATTCAAATGGTTGTTAAAATATAAAGTTTGGATTCCAGTTAGAGGTATAACCGATAACAATTTATTGGAATACAAATTTGTAAATAAAAATAACGAAGAAATTACTCTTTAAGATTTTTGATGATTGATGTTGGATGAATATTTCATACAACATCAATCATTTATCATTTGCAAAAACTAACATGCAAGATCCTAATTATTCATTCTTAGAGGCAAAATCAAAACTAGAATCACTTTGTGCGTACCAAGAAAGGTGTCAATTTGAAATTAATCAAAAATTAATTAGTTGGAATTTTAAAATCGAACAAAGGGATCAATTAATTTCCGACTTAATATCAAACAATTTCATCAACGAACAGCGATTTGCAGAAGCTTTTGTTTCCGGAAAATTTAGAATAAAAAAATGGGGACGTATAAAAATAACAAGTCATCTAAAGCAAAAACACATATCCAATTATTCTATTCAAAAAGGTATAAAAGAAATTGATCTAGATGAATATTGGGAAACAATAGTCAAACTTGCTTCAAAAAAAAAAATTGAATTAGAATTTAAAAAAGGAGATATTTGGGATAAAAAATCAAAAGTTTTTCGTTTTCTTCAATCTAAAGGATATGAAACCGATATCACATCAGATGCTGTAAATGAAGTTTTTACAACGCAGTAAAGCCCCTCAATTTCACAAATTAATTTTCTGATTTTTTATATTTTATAGGTAATAAATAATTAATTTAAAATATTGATTTTTTCATTGATAATAATAATTAATTTAGCCTTCCAATTTATGTAGAATGTCAGATTCAATTGTAATAATTCCAACATACAACGAAGAAGAAAACGTTGAAAATATGATTCGAAAGGTTTTATCTTTCGAAAAGGATTATCATATATTATTTGTTGACGATTCCTCTCCAGATAATACCGGAGAAATAATTAAAAGACTTCAATTGGAATTTCCTGGAAAAATACATTTAGAAACTCGAAAAGGTAAGTTAGGACTAGGTACAGCCTATATTCATGGTTTTAAATGGGCAATTGAAAAAAAATACGACTATATATTTGAAATGGATTGCGACTTCTCTCACAATCCAGAAGATTTAATCCGATTATACAATGCTTGTGCAGTTGAAGGTTCTGACGTAAGTATTGGTTCTAGATACTGTTCTGGTGGAAAAGTGAAAAACTGGCCTTTAAAAAGGATATTAATGTCCTATTTTGCAAGCGTATATGTTCGAGCAATTTTACTTATTGGAATCAAAGATACTACTGCAGGATTTAAATGTTACAAAAGAGTCGTTTTAGAGACTATTAATTTAGATGCTATCGTTTTTAAAGGCTATGCATTTCAAATCTGTATGAAATATGCAGCTTTAAAACACGGTTTTAAAATAACGGAAGTTCCAATTACTTTTGTAGATAGACTATATGGAATTTCGAAAATGAATTCTGGTATTTTTAAAGAAGCTTTTTTTGGAGTATGGAAAATGCGAAAAATGAAATTATGACTAAATCAATTCTTATAAAATCAGGAACAATTGTAAATGAAGGTAGACAATATGTTTCGGACATTTTAATTAAAAATGGTAGAATAGAAAAAATTGGACAATCAATATCCGTTGATTATTTAGTTGATGAAATTAATGCAGAAGGTAAATACATATTGCCAGGATGTATTGATGATCAGGTTCATTTCAGAGAGCCTGGATTAACTCATAAAGCAGATATTAGAAGTGAGTCTAGGGCTGCTGTTGCAGGAGGGATTACATCTTTCATGGAAATGCCTAATACTCTGCCAAACACATTGACACAATCTTTACTTGAGGATAAATATCAAATAGCTTCAAAAAATTCAATATCAAATTATTCCTTTTTTATGGGGGCTTCGAATGACAATATAGAAGAAGTTCTTAAAACAAATGAAAGAAATGTTTGTGGGGTTAAAATATTTATGGGTTCATCTACAGGAAATATGCTTGTAGATAATGAAACAACTTTAAATAATTTATTTTCAAGAGTACCACCAACTTTAATTGCGACTCATTGTGAAGATGAAGCGACAATTCAAAAAAATATTAAAATATACAAGGAGAAATATGGTGAAGATGTTCCTGTGGAATTTCATCCAGAAATAAGAAGTGCTGAAGCTTGTTACATTTCCTCTTCTTTAGCTGTTAGTTTGGCTAAAAAACACGGTACTAGATTACACATTCTTCACATATCAACAGAAAAAGAAATTTCTTTATTTGACAATAGTATTCCATTAGAGAAAAAACTTATAACAGCTGAAGCTTGTGTGCATCATTTATGGTTTTCTAACGAAGACTATAAAACAAAAGGAAATTATATCAAATGGAATCCTGCTGTAAAATCGATTGGTGATCGAGAAGCAATTTGGAAAGCTTTATTAGAAAATAAAATTGATGTAATAGCAACGGATCATGCCCCACATACTATTGAAGAAAAAAATCAATCTTATTTTAAAGCACCTTCTGGAGGACCTTTAGTTCAACATGCTTTAATTGCTATGCTTGAAAAATCAAAGCAAGGAAAAATTTCTATCGAAAAAGTAGTTGAAAAAATGGCACATGCACCAGCAGTGTTATTTAACATTGAAGAAAGAGGATTTATACGAGAAGGGTATCATGCTGATATTGTTATTGTGAATCCAGAAAAAAGCATTACCATTTCAAAAGAAAACATTCTTACGAAATGTAAATGGTCGCCGTTTGAAGGTGAAACTTTTAGTCATTCAATAGATAAAACATTTGTAAATGGTTCCCTAGTTTATTCGGAAGGAAAAATAATTGAAAATGGAAACGGAGATAGACTTTTATTTAAAATTCGATGAAAGCAATTTTCCTCTTATTAATATTATTCTCTTTATCTTGTTCCTCGGAAGTAAAAAGATCTGCTGAACCAAAAAACCTTATCCCTAGAGATACATTTGTTTTAGTTTTAAAAGATTTAACAAAATTAGAATCCTATATAAAACAAAAATACCCTACTATTCAACAATCTCATCTAACAAGTATAAAATCAAGTTTAAAAATATTTGACAAATACAATATAGATAGCTCTAGATTTAATAAAGCAATGAACTATTATAGCTCACGTCAATTAGAAATGCAAGATATTTATTCTGAAATTATTGATTCGGTAAATAGAGAATTAACAGAATTAACCGCTAAATAAAAAACTATCTTAATTTCCTTTCAGGATTAGCTTTTAAAAACGATTCCCACTTATTTCCTTTTTCTTTATTATGCTCTCCAATACCTTTTGAAAAATGATGGCATACTGCTACTGCTAAACCATCTGTCGCATCCAAATATTTAGGCATATCCGTAAAACATAGTAAAGTCTGTAACATTGCTGCAACTTGTTCTTTTGATGCATTACCATTCCCTGTAACAGCTTGTTTAATTCTTCTTGGGGTATATTCTTCAAAGGGGACGTTATTACTGAGGGAAGCAGCTATAGCAACTCCTTGCGCTCTGCCTAACTTCAACATTGACTGAACATTTTTTCCGAAAAAAGGCGCCTCAATAGCCATTTCATCTGGTTTATACTCTTTTATTACAGCATCTAACCTTTCAAAGATTTTTTTTAACTTATCTGGATGAGTTGAAAGCTTTGCTAATTGTATTATACCAAAGTTAATTAAAGCTATTTTTTTTCCTTTAACATGAATTAATCCGTATCCTAATACATTTGTTCCGGGGTCAATTCCAAGAATTATTTTATCTTCAACCATTGAAATAAACTTAATAGTATAAAACTAATGAAAAATAAGGGGAATATATTCGTATTTATCAAATTGATTCTACTTTTTAGTGTATCTTATTTACTCTATTTACAACTTTCAAGAGTTAAAATAGCTGATTTTTGGAATATTAAATTATACCACCCCTCCTATTTCACACTAAGTTTTTTACTTCTTTTTATAAATTGGGGTTTAGAATGGCTAAAGTGGAAGAAAACAATTGTAATAATTCAACCAATTACCCCCATAAAAACTAATTTTTTAGCTTTTATGGCCGGAATAGCTACTGGTTTATTAACTCCAAATATGCTAGGAAATTTCATTGGAAGAATATATTATTACAAAAGGGAATTTAGATCATCAATAATATTATTGACTTCTCTCTCAAATTTTTCGCAATTTTTCGCAAGTATTTTCTTCGGACTGATGTCACTTATGATCTTAAATGATTCTCCTTGGGGAATAAACTTATATTTAGTAAATTCATTACTTGCAGTTTTTATACTTTTTATTTTATTTTTTTATTTCCGATTTGAAAAATGGAGATGGAAATATTTGCTAAAAAATAAATACTATATAAAATTTATTGAATTATTAAAATTGGATACAAAATTCAGATTTAATATTCTTGGAATCAGTATTACTCGTCATTTTATATTCACTTTACAGTTTTGGCTAATGTTTAATGCATTTGAAGACGCTTTAAACTTTGACACTTTTCTTTGGATTTGGCAAATATTTTTATGGACAACTCTAGTTCCTTCTCTTTGGTTTGGCAAACTTGTAATTAGAGAATCAATTGCATTAATTGTTTTAGGAAGTGTCGGTTTTGGTCAAGTAGAAATTCTCACCTCTTCCGTCTTAATTTGGATAGTGAATCTAGCAATACCTGCATTATTAAGTATTATTATTTGTAAACAAAATAAACAAGAACTTGAATAACTTTTTATACATTCTATTTAGTATATATTTTATCCTTGGAATAGGTATTTGCATTGGATATATTCTTCAAAAAAAGAAAGAAAATAAAATTTTTAATTTAACTAAAAACAATATCGACATAAAAGAACTTGTTGTTATTATTCCATTTAGAAATGAAGAACAAAGAATATCTAATCTTATTGAATGTATCAATAATTTAAAGATTATTCCAAAAAAAATTCTTTTTGTCAACGACCATTCATCTGATAATTCAATTGCAAAAATCAATCTAATAAATAAAAATATTTCGTTTGAAATTATAGATCTTCCGAGCGAATCAAAAGGAAAAAAAGCAGCTATACAATTTGGTGTTTTGTATGAAAAATGTGAGTATAATTTAACTTGGGAT
>CALPSU020000059.1 GCA_943326315.2 Chryseobacterium gleum | reverse complement strand
TAATACACATTGTGAGGATTGAATTGGAATGTGGCTTCAGCCCATTCAAATATAATATTTCCATACAAATCGGCTTTAGCCAAAACCTATAAATACTGAATTAAAACTAGAGAATGCTATTCTTAAAATGATAGTAACTATTATTTTGGCTAAAGCCGACTCATTTGATTTTTTTATTACCTCCAGCTAAAGCTAGAGGCATTTTTAGTCTAATGTCGAGTGTATAAAAATCTAAAGTCAAAAAATAGTATTGATTAATAACAAACCTCCCATAAATACAAACCATGAGCTGGAACAGAAATAGCAGCTTCTCCCCTATCTTTTGCTTCTAAAATAGTTAGAATTGAATCTGGACTCATTTTACCTTGACCAATTTCTAATAAAGTTCCTACAGTTGCCCTTACCATATTTCTCAAAAAACGATCTGCTGTTATTTCGAAATAAAAATTAGTTTCATCCAATTGAACCCAATGTGCTTTTGAAACTGTACAAATATTTGTTTTGACATCTGTATTTACTTTTGAAAAAGAGGTAAAATCTTTCGTTCCTATTAATAATTCACCTGCAATATTCATTTCTTCAAAATTTAATTCTTGCAAGAAAGTCCAACTTAACCCTTGTTTAAATGGATCTTTCTTGGAATTAATAAAATAACGATAGGTTCTAGAACGAGCATTAAATCTTGCATGCATATCAAAAGAAACTTCATAAATTGAATGAATTACAATACTCGCCGGTAGAATTCTATTTAATTTAAAAATTAAATGATCAATAGTATTACCTTTTTTTAAATCTACATGTAAAACATAATGATTTGCGTGAACACCAGAATCTGTTCTACCACATCAAACGATAACTACTGAATTATTTGAATTCAATTTAGTAAATGCATTTTCTATTTCTTCCTGAACAGAAATTTGGTTTGGTTGACGTTGCCAACCAAAAAATGAAGCTCCATTGTAAGAAAGTTCTACGAAATATCGTTGCATTATATTTAGAGATTCAAGAATAAAAGACAAAAGGTTTCAAAACTGAAACCTAATACCAATAATCTAAATTAAATTGAAATGTTGTTCCTATTTAGTAACAGGGAATTCAAAATTAGTCATATCAACTTCATACATATCAATACTTGACTTTAATCCAACATTTTCAATTCCAGATAAAAATGCTTTTTTTAATTCTGGATAATATTTAAAATGTGTATCGTTGTTAACCGTATTGAATTTTATTCCTAAATTAATTGGTTTAGACCAAGTGTTTCCAAGATTTTCTGAAACGAAAATATCTAAACCACCCATCCCAACATGTCCATCCGAACTAAAGAATAAATAACGACCATCAGCCGTAATAAAAGGTGTAGTTTCATTGCCTAATGAATTAATAGTATCATTCAAAGGAACTGCTTCACCCCAAGTTTTACCAACTTTATGAGTAACATAAATATCCGTTAATTTTTTATTTCCATTTCTATCTGATACAAAATAAAGTGTATTTCCATCTCCAGTCATTGTAGGGCATCCTTCAAAAAAGCTTGTATTAACCGTTTGATTTGCAATCTTTTTAGGAGTTGACCATTTTCCTTTATTTGTGAAATTCAATTCAAAAATATCTGAACTATTAGTTGATTTTTTAGACGCAATTGCAGAAGTATTGATTGTCATTAAAGCATTCAAACCATCCGCAGATAAAAAAGAAAAAGAATCAAATCCTTCAGAATTTATCCTATCTACTTTATTTGTAATGCTATCCCATGAATTCGTTTCTTCATTCCAATGCGCTATGTATATATCTTCAAAATATTCTTGGTCATCCGGATTAATTTTAGCACCCTTAGTGTCAATTCTTCTTGAAGTAAAATACATCATTTTCCCATTAGAAGATAATATTGGTGAATATTCATTATGATCTGTATTAATTGAACCAACCAAACGAACTCTTTCCGATTTTTTACCAGAAGCAATTTCAGATTGCGCGAATCTACATTGAGCAATTTTATTCGGAATTTCCAATTCTTTCACCCTAGAATGAGAAATTTTAACCATTGCAATTTCATAATTTATAATTGCTGAATCTAGTATACCTAATTGATGGTATGATTTACCTAATAACTCATAAACATCGTTTTCCAAATGGAGTGTTTTTTCAATTAATTCATGAACATAACCATCGACATTATTATTTTTTAGCACTAAAGATTGTCTTGCGTATTGAAGTGACAAACCATAATTAGACATTGAATAATGGCAAACACCAATCCAATAAAAAGGTCTCCAACTATGAGGATCTTTCATTGCAACAGATCTAAATTGAGTTATTGCATCTCTAACTTTCCCCTCAGAATACAGACGTTTACCATCTTCCAACATATATAAAGCTGCTGTTTTATCAACAATACTAGTTGTTGAATCCGTTGGAGAGGTTAATCTTTTAGAAATTGTTTTACCAAAAGAAGAGAAGGTAATTAAAGAAATTAAAACTAAATACAGTAATCGAAAATTCATCTAAAAGTAAGTTTATAAGAAATCAAAATTTGAAATAAAAACACAAAGAAATGACATTTAACATCATTTCAGTCAATCAAGAGACTAAAATTACTAACATTTTATGAAAAAATAAAATAATTCATCATATTATAAAGAGATTCATATAGAAAAACAATAATCTTTTAAAGATTTGCTATCTTTACCTTTCTTTAAAAAAACAGAAATGATATTAAACGCATTAACAGCAATCTCTCCAATTGATGGAAGATACCAAAGTAAAACACAAGAGTTACAACCTTATTTTTCAGAATTTGGATTAATTAAATATAGAGTTATTGTTGAAGTAGAATATCTTATAGCATTAGTTGATTCAGGTGTTGAGCCTTTAATTTCTTTTCCGAAAGAAAAATATTCAGACTTACGTGCATTGTGTTCCAATTTCTCTGAACAAGATGCACAGTGGATAAAAGACACTGAGAAAGTTACGAATCATGACGTTAAAGCTGTTGAATATTTTTTGAAAGATAAAATGTCTTTATTAGGCCTAGATGATTTCTTAGAATTTATACACTTTGGATTAACATCACAAGATATAAACAACACTTCAATTCCTTTATCTTTAAAGGATGCTGTAAATCAAGCTTATTTACCATTATTGAGTAATTTAGTTCAAAAACTAGTTGTACTTCAGAATGAATGGAAAAACATTCCAATGTTAGCTAGAACACACGGTCAGCCTGCATCACCAACTCGTTTAGGAAAAGAAATTCAAGTTTTTTCTGAAAGACTTATAAAGCAAATTGAAACATTAAAAACAATCCCTTATTCTGCAAAATTTGGAGGAGCAACTGGAAATTTCAATGCTCACCATGTATCTTTTTCATCTCATGATTGGGTTGGATTTGCAAATCAGTTCGTAAATGAAAGACTTGGATTGGACAGAAGTCAGACTACTACTCAAATTGATCACTACGATAATCTTGCTGCTTTATTTGATTGTTTAAAACGTATAAACACCATCGTTTTAGATTTAGATCGAGATATGTGGACTTACATTTCCATGAATTATTTCAAACAACAATTAAAGGAAGGTGAAGTTGGTTCTTCAGCGATGCCGCATAAAGTTAACCCAATTGATTTCGAAAATTCTGAAGGAAACATAGGAATTGCAAATGCATTATTTGAACATCTTTCAGCTAAATTACCGGTTTCTAGATTACAAAGAGACTTAACGGATTCAACTGTTCTACGAACAATAGGAATGCCATTTGCACATACATTTATTGCTTTAAAATCAACACTTCAAGGATTAGATAAACTATTGTTAAATGAGCCAGCAATTGAAGCGGAACTAGCTGAAAATTGGGCTGTTGTGGCAGAAGCAATTCAAACAATATTAAGAAGAGAAGGGTTTCCAAAACCATATGAAGCTTTGAAAGGGCTTACTAGAAAAAATGAAGCTGTCACTCAAAAAACAGTTCATTCTTTTGTAGATACTTTGGAAATTACTGAAATATTAAAAGCAGAACTAAAAGCAATTTCTCCACAAAACTATACTGGAATTCAATTAGTTAAATAATATTTATATGTTTAAGAATATATTCGCTGTATTATTAATTAGTATTAGTTTTCATATTTCAGCCCAACAATATAAAGTTAAATGGGGGAAATTAGAAAAACGTACGGGGGCTTTATATTCAATTATCCCAAGAAGTGGTGACGATTTTTTCGCATTACGAAGAACAGGTGGTGGTATTTTTGGTTCTTTAAAACTTTCTAAACATAAAGCTTTAGAGCTTATTGCTTCAGGAAAAATATCTTTGAAAATCAACGAAAGTTTGGCTAACTTTGAGGATGTTACTTGTATCGGAGATCATTTAATGGTGTTCCTAAGTGATAAAAGGGACAAGAAAAATCAACTATTCATGCAAGAATATGGTGAAGATCTTAAACCTAAAGGTAAACCAATAAAGCTTGGAGAATACGAAATCCCTAAGGGAAGAGCTAACGGTAGTTTTGAAGTTGTTCACTCAAAAGACAGTAAGTTTTTCGGCGTTATTTGGGAAACATTTAATCGTAAAGAATCTAAAACCTCTTATGGATTTCACATTTATGACGATGAATTAAACACTGTTTCTGAAGGGAATTATGAACTTCCTTACGATTCAAATCTTTCTAAAATTTACGCAAACTATTTATCCAATACCGGTGATTATTTTATTTCAATTTTAGAATATTCGGAACCAGAGGAACAAAAATTATTTCAAAAAAATTTAAACTACAAAGCTTTCCATATTACTCATATTACTACAGATGGTCTTGAAGATTTCACCCTTAATATAGAAGGTAAAAGAATCGAAGCAATGGAAATGCAATCAGACAATGATCATCTATTTACAATTACCGGAATTTATGGTTCCGAAAACAAATCTGGTATTTCAGGAGTATTTTACATGCGGGTTGATTTTAACAAACAAGAAATAGTAGACAAGGGTTTTGAAGAATTTGGAAAAGATTTTATAACACAAGATTGGAGCGATCGACAAAAAATAAAAGCAGATAAAAAGGAAAGAAAAGGAAAAGGCGAGCCTCAATTATTCAATTATGAAATGCGTGAAGCTACAGTTCTTAAAGATGGTAGCATCGTTGCGTCAATGGAGCAATATTATGTTGTTACTAGTACATATACAGATCCAAGAACTGGATCAACGAGAACTACTTACACCTATTATTACAATGATATTATAGCATTCAAAGTTGGTGCAAATGGTGGATTTGATTGGTTAAAAAAAATAAATAAACAACAAGTTTCTACAAACGATTGGGGGTCTTATAGTTCATACGCGCGCTTTATTGACGATGGTAAATTGTATTTTATTTTCAATGATAATCTAAAAAACTATACTGAAACTGGAAAATTTATTGACGGTGAAATATATCCTTCTAATTTTAGCAAAAGAAATAACACTGTTGGCCTAGTTGAAGTTGACTTAAATACAGGAGACGTAAATCGTCAATCTTTTTTTAATGGAAAAGAAATTACATCGATAGCTATTCCAAAATTATTCATCACAGATTACATAACTAAACAGTTAATCTTATATACCGTTTCAGGAAGGAAAGAAATGTTTGGAGTAATTAACTTTAAAGAATAAATGTAAAAATGAAATTTATTACAAAAAAAAATCTAATTTTCAGATTTTGTGAATAGTTTTAGAATTCTTTTTACAACTTCGAAAAGTAGAATAAAAACAAGTATAAACGAGAATAATTTTCCAATCACATCTCCCTTTTTGGAATAAATAGTTAATTCTGAATTCTTATTTACATTCCCTTTTAAAGCTGTAGCCTTCCACCATTTAGTTTCTTGAATTACATCTCCTCTTTGGTTAATAAAACAACTAATTCCTGTGTTAGCAGAACGAACTAAAGATCTTCTATTTTCAATTGCTCTTAATCTTGAAAAACTCGCATGCTGTTTGTAACCAGGAGTGTCTCCCCACCAGCCATCGTTTGTTATAACAAAAATTACTTCTGCTCCTTTTTTAACCTGTTCAGATATAAACTCTCCATAAATAGACTCATAACAAATTGACGGTGCAAATGTTGTTTTGTTCGCTGTTAAAACTCTTGGTTCTTTTTCAATTCCCAAAGAACCAGATGCCCCATCCATATCTATAGCTAAATCTCCCAACCAAGGAAGTATATTTAAAAATGGGATTTTTTCTACACCTAAAACTAATTTTGATTTGTGGATAAACGTTTCTTTGTTATTTTCATCTAATAAAAGTGATGTATTATAACTTTCATAATATCCAGGTCCCCCATCCATTTTTCGAGAAGCACAAGAATGTTTACTTTTATAAAAATGCAAAGTGGAAGCTCCGATATATAAAGAGGCTTTTTTCCAATTATTTTTTCGTTGAATTAAATAATTATAAAAAGGTAAACGCTTAAAATCTTCTTCATAAAACGTAGCACTTATTGCCGTTTCTGGAGCTAAAACAAATTTTGTTTTAGCTGAAAACTTTCTATCACCTTGAATAAAAATTTTGTCGAGCTGAGATTTTAAGTCGGTGTTAAACTTTTCATTATATGGGTCGATATTGGGCTGAATAGTTACAACCTCAATTGGATTCTTTTTTTCGGTATATGAATAATAAGAGATAAGTGAAAAAATAATAGGAATAATTAAAATAGCTGCAAAAATCAGCACTGAATTTAATTGAGTTTTCCATCCTTTCAATTTTACATACACATTTTGAAGAATGTAAAATCCAATAATATTTATAATTAATATCCAAACAGAACCTCCCAAAACACCTGTGATTGAATACCATTGAATAAATGAAGGAGTAATAGAAAAGGCATTCCCAAGCGTTAACCATGGGTGAGATAAGTCCCAATAATAATGAATATATTCAAACGTAATCCAGAAAAAAGGCAATAGCCAATACCCTATTTTTTCAGAATACTTGTTTTTTACTAAATGAAAAATATAAAAAACATATGCCATAAACAGAGCATTCAAAACAATAGCAAAAATAGCCCCTCCTGCACTCGCGTTCCATATCCACCAAGTTGCTCCTAAATTGTAAATCACTAATGTAACTAAAGCATGAATGTAAACTTTAGAGGATCTATATTTCTGTTTAGAAATATATCTTTCAACAAACAACAAAGGAATCCAAGAAACAAATACTAAAGGCGTTAAACTTCCTGTATAAGGAAAAGAGATAAACATTAAAACTCCTGAAAGGATGCTTAATAAATATCTACGTTTTCTAGTTAATTGATTCATTTAACAAAGTTAATTAATATCAAAGCAAAATATTCATATTGAGAAAAAACAAAATCCCTCATTTACAAAAGTAAACAAGGGATTTTGAAATTTTTTAATTGTTACTTAGAAAATTATTCAAAAATTATTTTCATTTCAACTCTTCTATTTTTTTGTCGACCATCTTCTGTATCATTAGATGCAATCGGTTTCGTTTTACCAAAAAATAAAATTTTCACTCTATCATCTTTGATTCCTTTATTTGTCAAGAATGTCTTAACTGCCTCCGCACGTTTTTTAGATATAATCATATTTGCTTGATCATTTCCTACATTATCTGTATGTCCAGCTATTTGAATTTTCCATTCTGTTTTTTTCAATAACAAAGAAGCTAGATCATTCAATGAACTATTTGAAGCCTCTTTAATCACAGCACTTCCAGCAACAAATTCTAAATCATTAAATGCTGTTTTCAATATTTCTTGAGCAGCTGCTTCAATTTTTGGACATCCTTTATTTTCAATAACCCCTGAAACAGATGGGCAATCATCATCTTTATCCAAAATTCCATCTAAATCTGTATCAATGTAAGGGCATCCCATATTTGCTTTTGGGCCAGAAATATTTGGACATTTATCATCTTTATCCAATAAACCATCTAAATCTGAATCTGGCCAAGGGCAACCTTGGTTTTCTTTTGGCCCCAGGATAGTTGGACAATTATCTAAATAATCTAAAACACCATCTTTATCTGTATCAGGGCAACCTTGATTTACTTTTGGTCCAAATACTTTTGGACATGCATCTTCACTGTCTTTAATCCCGTCTTTGTCAGTATCTGGACAGCCATTAAAAGCTTTTATTCCTGCAATATCTGGACATTCGTCTTTTGAATCTGTAATACTATCGTTGTCTTTATCAGGACATCCATTTAATGCTTTTAAACCAGCTATATCAGGACAAGAATCATTTTTATCAATAACACTATCGTTATCTCTATCTGGACAACCATTTAATTGAGGTAAACCTGGTTCATTTCTGCACTCATCTTTTTTATTCGGAACACCATCTCTATCTTTATCTCTCTTAGGTCCTACAACAATGAAATTAAATCCAAAAGTTATTTGAGCATGTTTTGCTTTTTCAGGATTAATTATAGCCATAATATTATCCGTCATTACATAAAACTGTACTGGACCACCTTTTAGATTTAATCCAAATCCAATGTTATTATATGATCTCCCATAGGCAGAATAATTAATACTAGTATTAATCCAGTTATTTACTTTTGCATTCATCGATAATGAAATTCCAGCAGTATATTTAGAAGCAACAATCTCATTATACAATAAAGCACTTGTACTGAAGAAATTATTGAATTGATATTTCCCTCCTAAATAAAATTTAGTGTGTAGTTTGGTAGTATACGTATCGTGAGTTTGTTTTTGATTAAAAATTTCGGATAAAGTGTCTTTAAGTTTATCTGAAGCCAAACTATCATTTAAATTTATTCCAGTAAATTTATAATTAAAATCATTTGACGCATAGTTTGTAACATTATTCGCCCATTTAATATACCCTAAATCTAACAAACTTGCGTTTAATTCAATTTTATTAGTAAGTCGATAACTCGCACCTAAATCAAGTGCTAATCCGAAATTTTTAAAATCAAAAGCTGAATTTGCTAATGTTGTAGGATCATTCATTACTGAAGAATCTAAATTGGAAGTGTTAAGTTGATACCCGCCATCAATAGTTAAATCAAAAGAAGTAGCATCCGTAGAAATCCCTAACTGACTTTTTTTAGTTTGAACGTTTGCTATTCCAGATAAAATTTTCACTCTACCTCCTACTGTAAGTTTATCATTAACATCTCTATTGTATCCAATTCCATATTCAACATAAGACATTAAATCAACCCCTAGGCCATCAAAAGCAGCTCTCTTTCCTAAGAATTCTCCACCATTCCCTTCTAACGCAAATGAAAATAGATCCTTTGAATAAGAAAGTCTACTCTGAATTCTATTTGTGACATTCATTGAGAAATAGCTTTTTTTCAATCTAAAACCTAAACCAAAAATCTCATTTGACATTTCCACATTAAGAAAATTCAATTTTGCCATTTTAGAAATAGCTAAACTAGGAGTTAAATTTAAGGAATCGTCTTGTGGCCTTGTCTGAATTAAATCTGCCAATTTAAAACCAGAGTTCAGTACAGAAATATTTTGCATTCCTAGAGGAAGACTTAAATAAAATCTATTTTTTTGTTTGAATCCAGGATTTAAATAATTTGACTGAGCAGTTTCATTCAAATGATAAAGTGTAAAACTTTTTTGAGAAAAAACAGTGTTACTTGTTAACACAATAGTCACTAAAAGTAACAGTAAAGTGTAATTCTTTTTAAATATTGAAGATATCATATTGATAAAATAAATCGATTAATTATATTACTTACCTTTAAGTTGAACTTGCATAGATAGTTTAAATCCTATTTTATACGAATCTCTTAATTTAACAACCGTATTTTGAGGTTTAGTTGTTTCTACAGTTCCGCTAAAAATAAAATATTTCACTTTCCCCAACAATAATGCATTAGCCGCAGAAATTGTAACATCATTAAACTTAGAAGCAGTTGAAGAAACAACCCCATTGCCATCTACAGGAGCAGCACTAATTAATTCTGTAGGAGTGTCAAATAAGGTAAAAACTGTAGAATAATTTTCGTCAACAAATAACACCTGACCTTTAAAAGATAATGGTAATCCATTGTCAACTTTCAGTCTTAACATAGCCGACTTAATAATATTTACATCGTTTGTATAAGAAAAATCCAAAGTATCTTTTATTGTCATTCCTGATGCATACCCTTCAAAAGGTAATTCAATATCCACTTTGATAATCATTTTACTTGTAGACTCAATAAAATTTAAAGGAGCGATATTCCCTCCAGGGTTTGTTGTAGCTGAAATATTATAAATTAAATTCTTAGGATTAGCATCAATCAAATTAGAAAGTGTATTATTAGTGCTTCCATTATTCAATACAAAAGTTGTTTGAGCAGAAGAACCTATTGTTGGAGGAGTATTTATAGATACAGTAGGGTTTGAAATTAGTATTGGTGTGTTTTGCGAAGTAATCGTATTAACTGTAGAAAAATTATTAAAATTTACATCAATTGGAATTCCAAAAGAATTATCTATTACAAATGCTAATTTTGGATTTGTAAAACTTAAAT
>CALPSU020000058.1 GCA_943326315.2 Chryseobacterium gleum | reverse complement strand
TGCCGTGAAATCAGGAATTATTTCATCTTCTGAAAAATCTAAATGCTTCAGCGAATTACGTTTTAATTTTGAAACAAGAGGAATTACTCGTGAACAAGTTATGATGTTAGATGTTTTAGCAAACAACGATTGGAAAAGAGGAATATTCTTTTCTTCTCCAAGTGGATCGGATGTTTCAATGGCAATGTATAAACGTGGTTATTTGAAACAAAATGGGATGGCTTTCGAATTAACGCCAATTAACGAGAGAGGCGAAAGAATGATGTCTGATAAAATGTATAAAAATTTAATGAATAACTACTTGTACGGTCAAATGAATAACCCGAAAGTATTAACAGATTATTATACTCGTCGTCATACTTCTCAATATCGTTCTCAATTTGCTTCTTTAGCTGAAGACTTCTTACGTAAAATTGATGAGGTCAAACAAGTTAAAGAAAAAGGACCTAAATATGCTGATTTATTAAGAGAAGCAGGTAGAGTTGATGAAGCAGATGAGATGATGAGAATATTAAAAACTGCAGATAAAGACATGCCTGTTTATAGAAAAAAAGCAGCTGATTTATTGAAACGTTCTTTAGAAGTTATGCCTGCAAATTTAGTAATTGATTATGGTGAGCCTGGTCCATCAAGAGATCAATACAACGTTGGTTCTATGACATATGAGGCTTATGGTGATGGAATTTTACACGATTATGTAGGTTTATTATTCCAAGCTGGTGAGAAAAAAGAAGCAAATAAACTAGGAATGGAAGTTGCTAGACAATTGGAATCTATTTTATCTTATTTTGAAAAAAGTGATGCGTATTATGCTGGGAAAAATTTCAAAGATTTATTGGCTACTTTGGATGTCTACATGAAATTATCAGCTGCTTCAGCAAATCCTGAATTCGGAGATCAGACTGGTATATTAGCAAAACATACTCAAGCTAAGATTAATGCTCTTTATAAAGTTGTATTTCCTAAAATTTATGAAGACTTAAAAGTTAAGGCTGAAAATAACGGTGAAAGTACACGTAGAGGATCTACTGCAGGACCATATGCAGCAATGTTGTTTAATTTACAAGATAATATTGAAGCAATTGGAATTCATTATGGATTAATTCAAGCACCGACTAATACAGCACCCGCAGTAGATAATACACAAGGTATGGATTTAGAAAAAATGATGCAACAAATGGATACACCTGATTCTGTATTGAAATAAAACAGAATCTAAAATGAAAATTTTTAAAACCCCACGATTTTTTAAATGGATATTTCCAAGAAGAACGTGGGGTTTTTCACGTAATAAAAATCAAGTATTCCTTACTTTTGATGATGGTCCAAATCCTGAAATTACTCCGTGGGTTTTAGATTACTTAAAGGAAAAAAATATCTTGGCAACTTTTTTTTGTGTAGGAACTAATATTCTAAAATATCCTGAATTATTTGAGAGAATAAAATTAGAAGGTCATTCTGTTGGAAATCATACAATGAACCATGAAAAAGCTACAAAAGTTTCTTTTCAAGCGTATAAAAAATCAATTGCTGAAACTGAAAAATTAGTTCAAAATAAGCTGTTTAGACCACCTTATGGAAGAATTAATGCTTGGCAATCTTATACGTTATCAAAGCGGTATCAACTCATTATGTGGTCTTGGTTGTCCTACGATTTTGATAAATCTGTAGAAGTTTCAACAATATTACAAAAAGCAGAACAACAAATCAAAGCAGGAGATATTCTTGTTTTGCATGACAACGTAAAAGTAAAAGAAAGAATTAAACTCCTATTGCCTGAATTAATCAAAAAAATTGAAAATAAAGGGCTCAATTTTTGTCTCATCCAAGAATCTATTTAAAACAATATGCGGTTATTAATAATTCTTTTCGCATTTTCAATTTCTTCAGTTTTTTCTCAAATAATTTTTGAAAAAACAAAATATGATTTTGGAGATATAAACCAAACTTCTAATCGATTTGTATACATTGAATTAATAAATAATACAGCGAAAAAAGCATATGTTTTAAGTGTGAAAAAACCGATAGGTGTAGAATATTCAGCCGATGAGGAATCAATAGAAATAGGAGGAAATTTAACTATCCGTTTAAACGTGAATCCAAAAAATAAAGGTAGATTTTCATACGAAGTTCAAGTTTTTACGAGTGATAAAGACGAACCAACTACAATTAAATTAACAGGGAATTTAACGGTAGATTTTAAGGATCAAGAAGCATTATTACAGAGTTGTCCTGATTTTTCAAATACTAAATCAGATAGAAAATCAGCAACCAATTTTGAATTAACTGTTATTACAATCGATAAAGAAACACGAGAATTACTAGATTCATCTTCGGTTACAATAATTCAAAATGGAATTCCGTATAGCATTTTTAATACCGATAAAAATGGCGAAATAAATCAAAAGATTCCTTTAGGATTTACCTATTTTTATGTAGATCGTTTAGGGTATTATTCTAAAGAATTGGGAGCATATGTCAACTTCAAAAGAAATAAAATTATAGTAGAATTAGATAAGAACCCCGAATCGCTTACTGCTAAAAAACCTGTTAAAGTCGAAGAACTTGAAGATATGTTTGCTTCCAATTCCTCTCCTAAAATTGAAACTTTACAACAGATCGAAAGCAGACTAGAAAAAAAATTAATTCAAGAAAAAGTTATTCCAATAATTGAAGAAAATGTTATTGTCGATACTACAAAATTTAAAGATTTAGATCCATCCAATTTTGACGAAGCCCATTTCAAACCTATAAACGTAACCTTTGTTTTAGATATTTCAGGATCTATGCAGGGTGGTGAAAAAATGGAATTAATGAAATTTTCATTATTTCAAATCGCAGAAATGCTTAGGAAACAAGATAAAATTTCCATTGTTACTTATTCAACTGAAACCAGAGTAGACCTTCCTCCTACTTCAGGAATTGAAAAAGAAACTATCAAAAATCTTATCGAAAAATTAACAGCAGGTGGAAAAACTTCGGGTGGTTCAGGAATCAAATTAGGCTATGTTCAAAACTTGAATTCCATCCTGAAAAACGGAGTAAATCAAGTTGTAGTAATAACAGATGGAGCATTTAATAGAAATTCGGATGATTATCAAAGTCACATAGAAAAGTATAAAAAAATGGGCATAAATCTTACCGTTGTGGGAATTCTGAATAGTAAACAGGATAAAGCTACCATGCAAAAAGTAGCTGAACTTGGTAGTGGTAAGTATATATCCATTGAAAAATTATCGGACGCCATGAATAATTTAAAACAAGAAATACGATTTATAAGTTTTAGAAGGTGAAGTAGTAATTGAGGTTGAGGTTGAGAATTAGTCAAATTCAAAAAGATACTCACTCAAGGCTAAACCATTTGCAACACTGATAAAATTATCTCCTGAATGAATTGGTGTTTCTGGAAATTTTGATTGAAAAATTTCTTTAATTGAACAAACCATAGATGTTCCTCCAGTTAAAAATAAACTATCAATATCTGAAATTTGAATATTATTAATTGCTAAAAATTGATTTAAATATTTTTCAATTGCATAAACGTCCTCTTGAATAATTTGTTTGTACGTTTCTATCTCAACAATTTCATTTATTTCAATTTCATTTTTAGAAAATTGAAATACAACTTTTTCATTATTTGACAATTCAATTTTCACTTTCTCCACTTCTTGAAAAATAGAAAATCCTAAATTGTTGTCAATTAAAGTTATTAGATTTTTAAGTAAGGGATTTCGCTTTGTATAGGTATAGTATTGACTTAAGCTATTTCGAACTTTCTGACCATTAAAAAAATTCATTTCTTTCCAAGAACAAATGTTTTGAAAAAAGGAAGTAGGTAAATCCACCATTTTTCCTGGCATGGATTCATATTTCAATCCCCTGCCAAAATGAGGTGTTCCTTTTTCCCACATAAAGGCAGAATCGAAACTATCTCCTCCAATATATATACCGCCTGTTGCTAATATATCTTCTCTTCTATTCGCTTTTCCAGATTTTATAGGGTCTAATTCGATTAAAGTGAAATCCGTTGTTCCTCCTCCTAAATCAGCTACTAAAACTCTTTCTTTTTTTGAAATCGTTTTTTCATAAGCAAATGCTGCACTTATAGGTTCGAGTTGAAAACGAATATTTGTAAACCCTGCTAATTCAGCCGATTTCAGTAAACGTGCTTGTGCTAAATCGTCTTTCCCTTTTTCTTGATCATCAAAAAAAACTGGTCTACCTAAAATAGCTGTTCTGCATTCGTAACCAATAATTTTATCTGCCTTATTTTTTAAATCCAATATTATCAAAGAAACCAAATCAGAAGCCGTATAATTTTTATTCCCAATTCGCGTTTCATTAAAATTGCTTATAGGCAAAACCTGTTTAATCGATTTCATAAAACGACCTTTCATTCCTTCTTTAAGATAACCTTGAATAGCATCGTTTCCAATTAAAAATTCTAGAGAATCATTTGAATTTTGATTAATAGGGAAGTATAATATCGACGGAATAGAAATTGTATCTACAATTTCCTTGGTATTTCTGTCAAAAATAGAAAGTACTGAATTTGTTGTACCAAAATCAATTCCATAAAGATGTTGTTGCATAAAACAAAGTTAAAAAATTGAGTGGGATGTTGGTGTTTTTTTTAACCACAGAGTTCGCAGAGTATAGTTTCACAGAGTCACACGAAGTTTTTTTTGATTACACCACATATAAAAAACTCTGTGGTACACCGTAAAAACTCTTCTTAAACTCTGTGGTTAAACTTTTAATTGACACTTAAAAATATTTCCTACTTTTACGGTGTGAAAAAAATTACACTTTTATTCTGTTTTATTTCTTATTTATTAAACGCACAAATGCTTGATAATAAAAAAGGTTTGGCTTTTTCGGATATGCCTTTTTTTAATAAAACATTCATCCAACAAAACAAAGTAAAAAAAATAAAAGGAGAATATACCTTCAAAAAAGCTGGAGATATTATGCGTAAAACTGCTTTTAAAAGTAGCTTTGAATTTAATGCATCTGGTCAACTTATTGAGGCATTTGAAACAAGAAGCGACGATGGAATAAAAGACACTATTCATAATATCTACGAATATTATCCTAATAACCAATTATCCATTCATAGAAAAAAAGAAGGTGAAGGATATACTTCTATTCATTATCAAAGAGATTTATCGGGAAGAGTAATAAAAGAAGAAAGCCACCGTGATGTTTTAGATGCTCTTGGAAAAATTGAACGTACTTTCATCATAAACACGGAGTCTATGAAATACGATACTTTTCCCTTACAACAGAAAAAAACAGTTTTTAATAGCTACAATTTACCCTATTTGGAAGAATTTAGTTACTATAATTCAGATGGTTATTTACTAGAAAAAGAAGAGCGTCTAAAAATGACTTCTGGTAAAGTGAAGCATCTTTATGAATATAATGAAAAAGGATACATCGCTGCTATTCGATCCAATGCAACTATAGATGGGAAATTCGCCGAAGAATGGTTCTTTAAATATGATAATTTAGGGAATTTAACTGAAAAACATGTCTATAAAAATGGAGTATTCACAACGGATATTCAAATCATATATAATGTGGATACCAAACTTCTTTCTTCCGTTTTAACAAGAGAAGTAAAAACTAATTTCATCATGATTCTGAGGTTTTTGAATTATGAGTTTTATAAAAACTAAACCAACGATTCCCCTGTCATTTCCATTGGTGTTGAAATTCCTAATCTTCTTAAAATTGTTGGAGCAACATCTGCTAAAATTCCATTTTTAATTGATAATCCTTTCTGATTACTTACCAAAACTACTGGTACAGGATTTAAAGAATGGGCAGTATTTGGTGTGCCATCTGGATTAATAACATAATCAGCATTTCCATGATCGGCAATTACTAAAAACTCGTAATCGTATTTCAATCCGGTTTCAATTACTTCTTTTAAACAACTATCTACCGTTTCAACTGCTTTAATTATAGCATCATAAACACCGGTATGACCAACCATGTCTGGGTTTGCAAAGTTCAAACAAAAGAAATTTGGTCTATCTTTTCCTATACTTTCTATGATTTTATTTTTCACTTCCACAGCACTCATTTCTGGCTGTAAATCATAGGTTGCAACTTTTGGAGAATTAACCATTATCCTCTTCTCTAATTCGAAAGGCTCTTCTCTTCCTCCATTAAAAAAGAATGTAACGTGTGGATATTTTTCTGTTTCGGCAATTCGAACTTGCGATTTATCTACTTTTGCAAGTACTTCTCCTAATGTATATTTAAGATTATCTTTTTCAAACAAAACAGTTACATTTTCAAATGTAGAATCGTAATTTGTCATCGTGTAAAAATGAAGATTTAATTTCTTCATATTTTGTTCTGGAAAATCTTTTTGTGTTAAAGCAATAGAGATTTCACGTGGTCTATCCGTTCTAAAATTAAAACATAAAACAACATCATTATCCTTTATTGTAGCAATAGGTGAATCATTTTCAGTAATAATACAAGGGTCTATGAATTCGTCCGTTTTGTTATTAGCATACGACGATTGAATCGCTTCTTTGGCTGAAGAAAATTTAGTTCCTTCACCTTTAACCATTGCATCGTAAGCAAATTTTATACGTTCCCAACGATTGTCTCTATCCATTGCATAATATCGACCAACAATAGTTGCTATTTTTCCAACCGATTTGTCTAATTCACTTTGCAACTCTTCAATAAAACCTAAACCACTTTTTGGATCGCAATCACGTCCATCTGTAAAAGCGTGTATGAAAACTTTTTGTAATCCTTCTTGTTTTGCTAATTTACAAATTGCATAAATATGTTCTTGGTTACTGTGAACACCACCTTTGGAAACTAATCCTATTAAATGTAGAGCAACATTGTTGTTTTTTGCTGTATGAATTGCTTGTAATAACTTTTCATTCTTATAAAATTCTCCTTCTCGAATCGATTTGTTAATACGAGTTAATTCTTGGTAAACAATTCTACCGGCACCAATATTCATGTGACCAACTTCGGAATTCCCCATTTGTCCATCTGGTAAACCAACATCTTCACCACTTGTACTTAACGTTGCATGTGGATGATTCTCTAGTAAAGAATCCATGAAAGGAGTATTTGCATTGAAAACTGCATCTGATTTAGATTTGTCTCCAATCCCCCAACCGTCTAAAATGATAAGTCCGAAATGTGTTGTCATAATTATAAAGTTATTTCAAAGTTTGCGCCAATAGGTAAATTGTTTTTATAACATATTTTCCCTCCATGTAATTGTATAAATTCTGAAGCTATAAATAAACCTAAACCTGTTCCCTTTTGAGATCGAGTCTCTTCATTTCCTGATCTAACAAATTTTTCAAATATTTCAACTTGATGATTTATTGGTACTCCTGGCCCTTCGTCTTTTACTCCAAAGATAATTCTTGAATCGTTAGTCTTACTCAAATATAGAATTATTTTTTTATGAATCCCGGCATATTTTAAAGCATTTTCAATCAAATTATTTATGGATGTTTCAATCATAAAAAGATCTGCTTCCACTGAAACTCCTTTCAAAGCTTGCAATTCTATAATTTCATTTTGAAGACTTTTATTGAATCTATCTGCAATTTGTTTTAATAAATCGGATAAACTAAAATGCTCTTTATGTAACTGAATAACTTGATTTTCCAATCTTGTTGCATTGAGAATATTATCAATCATCACTTCCAACCGTTGATTTTCAATAATTGCTTTTTCGATTAATTCGGTTCTTTTCGCAAGATCTAAATCCCTTTTTACAACCGTTTGAAGATACAATTTATTCGCCGCTAAAGGAGTTTTTAATTCGTGCGTAACCGACAATAAAAAATTGTTTTGACGTTGCGATAATTTAAGTTCTTTTTTAATTGAACTTCTAATTTTCCAAAGTCCTAGAATTAGAATCAAAAAGAAAACGGATCCTTCGCTCAAAATCATAAAAACACGCTTTGAAACGATTTCTTTTTGAGTGTCAATTTCTTTTGTAAGTTCAATTAAATGATATCCCCACCACATAAACTGAATAACAACGTACGCACTTAATATGTAGAAAAATAAAGCGGTTTGTTTTTTCATTGACAAAAATTACAAATTACAGATTGAAAATTGAAAAAAATTAAAATTAAAAAACTAACTATTATAATTTGAAATTTGAAATCTTCCAATTTGAAATTTATTAATATGCTCTTTCATTCTTACCTTCTACCCAATTCATAAATGCTTTGTTAACTACTTTATTTCCTCCTGGTGTAGGATAATCTCCAGTGAAATACCAATCCCCTAAATTATCCGGACAAGCATCGTGTAAGTTTTCAATCGTTTGATAAATGATCTCTACTTTTGCATTAATCGATGGAGGAGTTAATAATTCAGAAATTTTAGCAGAAATTTGTTCTGCTGTAAAAGGATTATAAATTTCTTTTACATAATTCACTATCTGTTCTTTTGGAAGATTAATTTGATCTTTACACTTAAGGTAAACATCTTGAATTAATTGCTCTTTTCCGTTATCCTTTAACAATTGAATAGCCGCTTCAAAGGCAATAAAATCTCCCATTTTAGCCATGTCAATTCCATAACAATCTGGGTAACGAATTTGTGGGGCTGAAGAAACAACAATAATTCTTTTCGGTCCTAAACGATCTAAAATTCGAAGAATACTTTGTTTTAAAGTTGTTCCTCTAACAATGCTATCGTCAATAACAACTAAATTATCTTTACCTTCAACAACACTTCCGTAAGTAATATCGTATACATGCGCTACCAAATCGTCACGTGAATCATCTTGCGTGATAAACGTTCTTAATTTTGCATCCTTAATTATAATTTTCTCAATTCTAGCACGTTGATAAACAATCTCTTTCAATTTTTCAGCTGAAGGATTTGCTCCTAAAGCTAAAATTGAAGTATATTTTTTATCGTTTAAATGATCTTCTAGACCTTTAATTAAACCATAAAATGAAACTTCGGCTGTATTTGGAATAAACGAAAATACTGAATTATCTAAATCGTAATCGATTGCTTTTAAAACTTGAGAAACAACGTTATTCCCTAATTGTTTACGTTCTTCATAAATCCCAATATCATTTCCTCTTGAAAAGTAAACGCGTTCAAATGAACAAGCTTTATTCTCTATTGGTTGATTTATTAATGTTTCAGTTACCGTTCCATTTTTCTTAATGATTAAAGCATGACCCGGTGTCAATTCTTTGATTTTTTCCGCTTTTAAATTAAAAGCAGTTTGAATAACTGGTCGTTCTGAAGCAACTACACATACCTCATCGTCTTCGTACCAATAAGCTGGACGAATACCTGAAGGATCTCTTAAAACAAAAGCATCACCGTGACCAAAAAGACCTGCCATTGCATATCCTCCGTCCCAATTTTCAGATGCTTTTTTAAGAATTTTTTCAATATTAATTCTCTCAGAAACTAATTTATATTTTTCAAGGTTAGATAAACCGTCTTCTTTTAATTCGTCTAATAATTGATCATTTTCTACATCCAAAAAGTGACCTATTTTTTCAAGTACAGTTACTGTATCCGATTTTTCTTTTGGATGCTGTCCAATTTCAACCAAAGCATCAAATAGTTCATCGACATTTGTTAAATTGAAATTTCCTGCAACCACTAGATTTCTTGACATCCAGTTATTCTGACGCAAAAATGGGTGACAGCTTTCAATTGAATTTCTACCGAAAGTTCCGTATCTTAAATGTCCTAAAAACAATTCGCCTGTAAATCCAGCATTTTTCTTTAAATAATCAACATCTTTTAATAAGGCAGGATTCTCTTCTTCGATTTGTTTGAATCGAGAATTAATTTGATCAAAAATATCTTGAATTGGCTTACTATCAATCGAGCGTTGACGAGAAATATATCTTTCTCCTGGTTCCATATCAAACTTGATATTTGCAACACCAGCTCCGTCTTGACCACGATTCTGTTGTTTTTCCATCAAAAGATGCAACTTTTTTAACGCGTAAAAAGAAGATCCATATTTATCAAGGTAAAACTGAAGTGGTTTTTTTAATCGGATTAATGCTATTCCACATTCATGCTGTATCGCGTCGCTCATTTCTAATTGATTGTTGAAATTTGGTGCAAATTTAACACTTATAAACGTAAAGAAGGAATATTAATTCATTATTTTCTACCGTGATTTTTTCTTCTTTCATCTAACCATTTTGGCATTGGTTTTCCATTAGAAACCTCCTGATCACCTAATAATTTTTCAATTAATTCTGGTCGATTGGCTTTTTGAAGTCTTTGTCTTATCCAATCTCTATTTTCACGTTTGTACCAAAAGAAAAATTTGTTTTGATTTAACTTTTCTTCTTTCGTTTTCACCGTTTTTATTGGTTTCAAAGTATATGGATGAACACCGCTGTAATAGATTACTTCAGCAACTGTCATTGGTGTTGGTGTAAAATCTTGCACTTGTTCTAACTGAAACCCCATGTCCTTTGTTTCAGCTGCCAAATTTGCCATGTCTTCTTCTTCACAACCTGGG
>CALPSU020000057.1 GCA_943326315.2 Chryseobacterium gleum | reverse complement strand
TCATACAGGGCAAATTCTTCTTTTTCTTTTGTAGAAAGAGTTGCTGGATCAACATCTTTGAATTTTTTAGATAGATCTCTTAAAATTCTAGTTTTTTCTAAGGTAGCTCCATCAACATTTTCACCTTTAGAATTACCCAAAAAATTCCATCCATTTAAGTCGTCAATAAATCCATTTTTATCATCGTCTATTTTATTTCCGGCAATTTCTTTAGCATTTACCCAAATTTTACCCTTTAAATCCTCATGATCAATATCAATACCAGAATCTATAACTGCTACAATAACAGTTGATGATTTTTTATTTTTTATTTTTTTATATCCTTTTTCAGTTTGCATTCCTGGTATATCTTTGTTGTACCAGTTTAATATTTTGGAATCAACTTGGCCATATAGGATATTATTTAAACCTATAGCGAAAAGTGATAGGGATAGTGTAAATACTATTTTTTTCATAATTTAATAATTTAAATACTTTTACTGGTTTGAAACAAAGCAGTTTAATTTTAATACAAAAATGTAAAAAAAAATAGAGTAATCATTAAAAAAACTTATTTGGATTTGTATATTTACATCTAGGGTTAAAATCGATTATAAATGGTAAACATGAAAAAAACACTACTATACATATTATTCTTTAGCTTTTCACAGTTACTGATTTCTCAAAATAATCATCCTAAATTTAAAGATTTACTCATAACATCTCCAGATATAGTAGTTCCTTTTTGTTTGAAAAATAGTCCTAAAATGGTTAAATTTTTAAATAACGAAGGAGTTAGAATTAAATATTTTACAGATAAATGGTTATTTGTTTCAACTACACCACTTTGGATAAATACGAATCAAAATTTAGGGAATATTGATAATTTTTATTTTGAATTTGCTCCAGGAACTATTTTGAATGATACAACTCGTCTGCAAAGATATGTAGACCCTGTTCATAATGGAACCGGGGGATTGACCCAGCCTTACACTGGTAATAATGTTGTTCTAGGTTTTATTGACGATGGGTTTGATATTAATCATCCTGATTTTAAAGATGCTAATGGTAAAACTAGAGTTCTCCGATTATGGGATCAAAATGTAAATTCAACAGGGAACATTTATAGCGAATATAATTATGGTAGATTATGGGATAGTACCAAAATAAATGCTGGATTATGTAATCATGTTTCAAAATTACATGGTACATTAGTTGCTGGTGCTGGCGCAGGAAATGGTTTGTCAAATGGTAAAAATAAAGGTATGGCTCCAGATTCAAAAATTGTATTGGTTGCAAATAATGGAGCACTTCCTAATTGGTCCTTAACAATAGCAGATGCTTGCGATTACATATTTAAATTTGCCGATTCATTAGGTTTACCTGCCGCAATAAATATTAGTTTAGGTGCATATTGGGGAAGTCATGATGCAAATGATCCTGGTACAAAAGCGATGGAACAATTGTTAGACGAAAAACCAGGTAGGATAATCGTTGCGGCGCTAGGTAATGCTGGAGCTTGGCTTCCTTTTCATGTTTCTGGAAACGTAACAACGGATACAACTTTTGTTTGGTTTAATAATGATGCAACAGGCGCAAATGCTAATTCGGTGCAATTTGATTTATGGGCTGACACTTCCGATTCTCATTTTGACTTTGCTTTTGGTGCTGATAAACCTTCACCAACTTACGGTTTTCGAGGTAGATCAAATTATATAAATACCTATTCTACTTTGAACGCGATTATTTATGATACAATATGGAATGGGTCAAATAGAATAGCTACAATTCAACTTTGGGCTGAAGTTGTAGATAGTGCTTATCATCTTCAATTATTTTTGGATAAATTAGATTCTACGTCTTATAAAATTCGTTTTATGACGAAGGGAATAGGTAAGTATGATTTATGGAGCGGAGTCAATGTTGGAGCTAATTCAATGATTACATCCATACCATCAGCTTTAATTTTACCTCAAATTGTAAATTACCAAATGCCTGATAATTTACAAACTATGGTTTCTGGATTTCAGTGTTCTGAAAAAATAATTAGTGTAGGTAATATTAGAGGGCGTAATCAGTATATAAACAAAAATAATGTTATGTCTTCCATGACAGCTAATCCTCCAGGTAAAATCAGTCCAAATTCTTCTTCAGGTCCAACAAGATTAGGTATTCAGAAGCCAGATATTAGTTTCAACGGGGATGGTGTATTATCTACTTCAAGGTTAGTTTTTTTAGCTAATGCTTCAAATAATGGTCAAATCGCTCAAGCTGGATGGCATTCAATTGGCGGTGGTACTTCGCAAGCTTCTCCAGGAGTTGCTGGTGTTGCTGCTTTATATTTAGAGAAGTGTCCTAAATCTTCTTATAATGATTTTAAAAAAGATTTAATTTCAACAGCTAGTAAAACTTCATATACTGGAGTAGTTCCAAATTATTCTTATGGCTATGGACAACCCCATGTTCTAAATTTAATGCTAGGAGCTAATAACGTATCTATTTTAGGAGGAACAGGAATATGTTCAACACCTGTAAGTTTATCGACAAATAATACGTATTCTATAGTTGATTCTATTGTGTGGTCTTCTGGCCAAAATGCAATTACATTATCCACTTCTATACCCTCAAAATACTCAGCTTCTGTTTATTATGGAAATGGCTGTATTGCGCATTCGGACACAATTTTATTAACTCAAAAATTAGTATTACCAAGTCCAATAATTTCTGACAATAGTGGTGTTATTTCATCGGATTATCAATCAAATTATTCTTGGATGTTAAATGGTGTAATTATTCCTAATCAAAATTCACAATTTTTATTTATAACACCTCCTTATGGCACTTACAATACTTCTGTAGTAAGTGTTGATGGCTGCATTTCTTATTCAAACACTATAAATATTAATTTAGGATTAATTGAAAATGATCAAAATCTTGGGTCAGTTTCACCAAATCCTACATTATCTGATTTTATTATAAATACAAGTTTTGATTTAATATCTGTTACAGCAACAGATATTAATGGTAAAGATGTGGAATTAGTTAGAAAAGGTGAGAAAAAATATTCCATTTCACATTTAAAAATAGGTGTATATTATTTAAAATTAGAAACATCTAACGGATTGTTTCGATCAAAAATCATGAAAATGTAATTTATTAATTAAGTTTTTTTAATTTTAACATCGTAAAAATATTATATAGAGAATGAATTTAACAGGAATTATTGCAATATCAGGCAGACCAGGATTATTTAAAGTTGTTGCTCAGGGTAAAAACAACGTAATTGTAGAATCTCTTGTAGATAGAAAACGCTTTCCAGCATATACTTCGGATCGTATTTCTGCTTTGGATGATATTAGTGTATATACTTACTCTGAAGAGAAGCCTCTTAAAGAAATTCTCAAATCAATCTTTGAAAAAGAAAATGGCTCCGAAGTTATTTCTCATAAAGAAAAAGATGGGGTTTTAATTTCATATATGTTAGAAATTTTACCAAACTATGATCAGGAAAGAGTATATGTTTCTGATATTAAAAAAGTTTTTCAGTGGTATAATCTACTTCATAAAGCTGGTGAATTAAAATTATCAGAAGATAAAACTGTTACTGAAAAAGTAAATGAAATATCTGAAGATGAAAATGATTCAGAAGTTGAAGTAAAGACTAAAACTAAAAAATCTGTGTCAGCTAAAACTACTTCGGAAGTTCCAAAAGGAGTGAAAGCTAAAAAAGTTGTTCCCAAAGGGAAAGACGATAAGACATTAAATACAAAGACAATGTCTACTCAAAACAACATTTAATAAAGATTAATATAGTTAAGAAAGGTAGGGGAAATATAAAACTTCTACCTTTTTTTATGATTCAAAAATTTCAATCAACTTTTCTGTTGATTTATTCCAATTAAATTTATTTTTAACAAATTCTGTTCCTCCTTTTGATATTTTTTCGTAATAATTTGCGTCACTTAAAAGAAGTTTAATCGCATTTACAAAATCTATTTTATTTTCTGCAACTATTATTGATTCATTATGAATAGCATTAATAGCATTATTTGATAGAGAAGTGGTAATACAAGGAATTCCCATAGCCATTGCTTCTATGAGTTTATTTTGCAAACCAGTTCCTATTTGCATTGGCGCAATAAATACTCGTCCTCTAGCGTAAGAATAACGAATATCTTGAACCCATCCTGTAGCAGTTATTAATGGGTTTGATTTTATTATTTTACGTATACTTGAATGTGTATTTGCTCCAGAAATTAGTAAAGAATATTTAGTCTCACCAGAATTTAGTATTGGTAATATTTCATTATTTATATAATGTACCGCTTCAATGTTAGGTTGATAATTCATATTTCCAACAAATAGCAAATCAAAATCTTTCGGAATATTTAGTTTTTCAAAAAAAGATTCATCAACACCATTTGGAATGCAAAATATTTTGTTTCGATTTGGATGGGATATAAGGTTACGATCTTGATCACTTATAATTGTTTGATGTTCAAAGTAATCAAAAATTTGACGCTCATAGAAAGATAATCTTTTTGATTCAGTTTTAAATAGCCATTTCAAATAAAAAGGTGCATTTTCAATTCTTCGTTCCATTCCTTTAGACAAAGCATCCATGTAATCTAATGTTTTTGAACAATGGTGATAGTTTTTCACAAATTCAGAAACTCTAACTAATTGACAATAGATATGATCCGGTTTTACTTCATTTAGTATTGATTTAATTTTAGAATTATTTTTACTTGAATAAAAATAACCAGTTTGAATTGGCTTATTCGTAAATAATTTAAATAAAATATTAGCGAAGATTGAAATTTTATTTAATCTGAATATATATATAGTTGTACAATATATCTTTAATTGTTCAATAGATTCTTTTTTAACAGAATTATCAGTCGTTGCAATTAATGTAATTGAATATTTTTTAGAGAGTTCTTTTATTTGATGAAATGCGCGCAATTTATCCCCTTTCTCAAGAGGATATGGAAATCGTGAAAGCATCACGACAAGTTTTTTACGATATTTTATTGAAGAACTCAATTATTTTTTTTGCTATAGGATCTATTTGATAATTATTTTCAATCGTATTTTTTGCATTTGTACCAATATATTCCCTCATTTTGATTGACTTTGATAAATCAATGGCATAGGATACGAATTCATCCTCATTTTTCGCAATTAATATATCTCTATTATTTTGAGCGTTTATACCCTCTATTCCGATTTCAGAAGTAACAATAGGAACTCCAAAGCTCATTGCTTCTAAAATTTTAATACGAACACCCGAGCCAGATATTAACGGTGTAAGCATAATGCCATTAGAAGTGAAAAAGTCATCTTTTAAACCAATACTTCCGATTACTTCAATGCCTTTTGATGCATCCGTTTTAAACTCTTCGGGCATAAAATTACCTGCTAAAATAAGTTTAGCATTTAGGTCTTTTTCTCTAATTTTTGGAAATATTGAATTCACTAACCATCTAACGGATTCAAGATTAGGCATCCAATTCATTGCTCCAAAATGAAAGAAAGTGTTTACAGAATAATCAGCTGTTTTTATTTGATTAAGGATTGAAACTGGAATAGTTTCGATTAAAGTTTTAACTCCTGAAGCTTTAAATATTAATGCATCATTATCTGATATACAAGCAATACCATCAATTTTTTGCAAAGTTTTTAATTCAACCTTCTTTAGGTCTGAAGATAATTTTTTAAAATATAATTTTTTTAAAAAAGAAGATTGAGAATTAGCTAATCTTTCCCAGATTAAATATTCTACATTATGACTTCTGATAATAATTTTTGCATTGGAATATTTTCGAATTGTAGAGAAGTAATTTGCTAAATAAATACTCTCAAATACTACAAAATCAACTTGTTGTTCTTTCAGATACTTCTTAATTAAAGATCTGAAACGTTTATTATTAAAACGATCAATATTGTATGATCCTTTTTTAAATATATAGGCTAACGCTGAAAAAGGATTGATAGCAGTGTTTACGAAAGAACTCTCAGGTCTAATTATCGAACATAAAGTTGATGGATATTCATCAATATTAAAAGGGTGTTTATCAGTTGAAATTGTTAAATGCTTAACATCGTATCCAGCAGATAATAAACAAGTTAAAAAATGAGATATCGCAACACATCCACCATCTAAAATAGGATAAATAGGTTTATTACTTATGTGTAAAACTTTCATTTTTTCTTTTTAAATTTTGCGAAAAACTTAGCGTAAGCCTCTTTATTAAATATTTGTGAATCATTTGCTGCCGCGTTCATAAATAAAATAGCAATAGGAGTTAAAACCATTGAGGCAAACCACATCCCTATAAAAGGAGATACAACGTTTTCAGAAGCTAAACTTTCCCCTATACTTATTAGGATGAAATAAAGCATAAACAATAGTGCGGCTAGAACTAAAGGGGTACCAAAACCGCCTTTTCGAATAATTGCACCTAAAGGTGCGCCAATAAAAAACAAAACAATTATTGCATAAGTTAGCGCGAATTTTCTATGGAAACTTATATAGTAAAGATTCATATTTTGATTTAAGACATCGATATAAACATATTGATTTTTTAAATTCTCATTAACTCTCCTTAAGTTAGGAACTAGCATATTTAATGAAGCTATTTTGTCAGATTTAGATAGTGAATCAAAAACAATTACTTCATTTAACGGTTGAATTTGTTGAATATTTGGATCTGCATTTATAGTAGCAGAAACAAAATCTTTAGATTGGAAATACAAATACTCGTTCTTGCTACTTTTTAGAAAATTTTCTAAAACATTATCAGCTTCTCTTTGAATTGAGTCTATAGCCTCATTTATTTGAAAAACATTTAGCATTTCTTGATTATTCTTAAATAGCTCTTCATTCGTTCTGCTAAGCTTAAATCCAGAAATGTCAATTTTATAGGTTGCTTTGTGAAAAGAATATCTTCGGGATGGTCTTGAATTATTAATATCGGAAAGAATTTTACCGTTTGAATCAAAATTTGGCGATTGAGGAGATAATTCTTCAGAAATAATCCCTTCGTGTAATTCAAAAAAGATTTGATTTCCATTAACAGATTTATAGATTTTACCTTCTTTTGCCCTTATCGTTTTTATCACATTCGGATCAGTGTGGACATGGATTAATATTCCTTCAAAATGATCATTTTTACCTTTTTCAACTTTGATGGCATATCCATCTATTTTATCACTGAAAACACCAGGAGTTACTAGTGCTGATATTTTTGTGTTTTGAAGGTCGTAAATTAAAGAATGCCATTTAAGTTCTGCAACTGGAATTACATAATTGGCAAAATAAAATGTTGAAAGAGATAAAAAAAGTATAACCCCTGTTAAAGGTTTCATTATTCGATATAATGAAAGACCACTCGCTTTTAATGCAGTTAATTCATTATGTTCGGCTAAATTACCGAGAGTCATTATAGATGAAAGTAATATTGCTAATGGAAGTGCAAGTGGTATTAATGAGGCGGAAACATAAAAAAGTAACTCAATAATTATACTTATTGATATTCCTTTACCCATTAAATCATCTATGTATTTCCAGAAAAATTGCATTACCAAAATGAACATGGAAATACATAAGGTCACAAAAAAAGGACCTATAAATGAACGAATACTAAATACGTAAAGACGTTTCAAGTGATTTAGATTATGCTCCTAATACTCTTTTTAATTCTCCAATTTGTTTTTCCCATAATCTTTTAGCTTCATCCATGTCGCCATTTTCAGAAAAATCAGTAACGAAAAGTATCACAACCTTTGTCATTGGATCAATTTCATATCGTAATTCGCAATAAGAATTCAAGCCTTCTTCTTCGTCAGAAATCCATTGCCATTTAATTTTATCAGAAGTTCTCTTTGTTAATAGTCTTGCTTCTTCTTGAGTACCGTCCCAATCAAATATTAATATATCATCCTTAATATTTACATCATCAGCAAACCATTCTGCTAAACCAGCAGGATTGAAAATCATATTTTCCAATACTTTTCCAGATGTTTTTAATAAAAACTCTAATTCAAATTTAATTTTTTCTGCCATTTTATGTAAGATATTTTCTAAACTTTTATAATAAGTTTCGACAAGATACTAATTTCCGCTCAATCTGTTTGAAATTAAGGGGTTGAACATCAAAAGTATTTTAAATATTTTCTGTTAACTTATTTTACTCTAATGTGTATTAAGTGTTTGATATTTAATATATTAATTGGTTTTTTGTCATCTTAAAATGTGTTCATAAGTTCTCTCTAGAATTTAAATAAAAGAGCTATTTATTTCGAGTGATGGAATATAAATCGAGTCTTCTATCTTTTAAATTGGTTACACTTCCATAATTATGAAGTTCTTGTAAAAGGGATAAATCAATGTCACAAATTAAAATCATTTCAGTGTTTGGTGTTGCTTCAGCTTTAATTCCATTTGTCGGAAATGCAAAATCACATGGAGTATAAACGGCTGATTGAGCAAATTGAATATCCATATTACTTACTTTTGGTAGGTTACCAACACTACCTGCAATAGCGACATAACATTCATTTTCAATGGCTCTAGCTTGAGCACATCTTTTAATTCGATGGAAACCATTTTGAGTATCTGTTAAAAAAGGAACGAATAAAATTTTCATTTCTTCTTCAGCAAGCATTCTACTTAATTCAGGAAATTCAGAATCATAACAAATGAGAATACCTATTTTACCGCAATCAGTATCAAAAGTTTGAATTTTATCTCCTCCAACCATACCCCAGGCATAAGATTCAGCAGGAGTGATGTGTATTTTTCTAAATTCCTCAATGCTACCATCTCGTCTACATAAATAACCGACATTGTAAAGGCAATTATTTTCTACAAAAGGCATACTGCCAGTTATAATGTTAATGTTATAAGATATAGCGAATTCCTTAAATTTAAGTTTAATTTCTTCTGTATATTCTGCAAGTTTACGTATGGCTTCAGATTCGGGTAATTCATTGTATTTTGCCATTAGAGGGGCGTTGAAAAATTCAGGAAATAAACAGAAATCACAACTATAATCTGAAACAGCATCAATGAAATATTCCATTTGTTCGAATAAGGTTTCAATATTACTCATCGACCTCATTTGCCATTGAACAAGTCCAAGTCTTACATTGGTTTTCGGCGTATTTAAGTCATTGTTTGTTTTCGAATAATAAATATTATTCCAAGCGAGTAGGGTAGCATATTCTAATGAACTTGTATCGTTTGGTAAATAACCTGTCATTAATTTTAAGACGTGAAAATCATTGCTTAATTGAAATGTTAAAACAGGGTCGTATATTTCTTTTAGTTTTACCTTGTCGATGTATTCTTTTGGTGTAAACTGGTCTGAATATTTTGAGTAATTTGGGATACGACCTCCAAAAGCAATTCCTTTTAAATTTAATTGTTCACATAGTTCTTTCCTTACATCATATAGTCTTCTTCCTAATCTTAAACCTCTAAATTCGGGAGAAATGAATACATCGATACCATATAAAATATTTCCAGAAGGATTATGCGTGCTAAAAGTATAATTGTCGGTTATTTCCAAATACGTGTGATCACTTTCTGCTTTTTCATCCGATACAACAATTGATAAAGCACATCCTGCTATAACATCGTCTACAACAACAACAAGTTGACCTTGTGGGAATTTTTTTAGCAACAATTTGATATGTTTTACTTTCCAATAAGCATTTTCCATATCCTTATAGGAACTTATCATTGCTGTTTTTAAACTTTCATAATCTTCTATTTTTAGGTGACGAATTTCTACTTTATTGATCGTTTTTTTCATTTGTTTTGAATTTTTAAATGAATTTAAACCTAATTGTTTAATCATTTTTGAAGGTGATGATTATTTAACGTTGATTTAATTTAAATCTCGACATTTGTTAATAAAGGCTTAATTTTAGGGAAGATCAATTCAATTGAATAGTCTAAAATCGACGAAAATGAATAGCGTATTAAAATAATTTTAGGTTATTATTAATTTGACAGTTAGCTATTTACTGACTGTTTGGAAATGTTTTTTGATTAATTAGATAGTAAAAATTGTCAAAAAAGAAAAAACTATTATATTTGCACCCTTATAACCAAACGGCGAGGTAGCTCAGTTGGTTAGAGCGCAGGATTCATAACCCTGAGGTCGAGAGTTCAAATCTCTCTCTCGCTACAAAGAAAAGCTCAGTTTTACGACTGGGCTTTTTTTATTGATGCTAATCCAAATCTGATAAGCATCAATAAGAACAATCTAGATTGTCATTTCTAGTATTTTGAGATCTTATTTACTTTGTCTAAAATATTGTAAAGATAAAGTAAAATGAAAAAATCATATAAAACATTAGCAGCTATTGGGTTGTGTTCAGTAATTCTTTTTTTCAATATTGGAGCTCAAACAAGTAATCAAAACTTAAAATATAAATCTGGGGGTTTTGGATCTTTCTTTATAGGAACTTCATATTATAGAATAAAAAATATTTCAGACTATTTAAGAAGGCCAGATGTTTTAGGTGCAGATTATTCTCCTTCAAACATATCCT
>CALPSU020000056.1 GCA_943326315.2 Chryseobacterium gleum | reverse complement strand
GAAGTTACCATAAAAAACATTGCGAAAATAGTCCATGCCGGAACATTATGCTGAGAAGAGTTAGGCAAAATTTTGTTTCCTGAATTGGATGCTGTAATAGACTCAATATTTATTTTACTAGCTTGCATTTGTTTTTCAATATCTATCGAGCCTTTCGTTATTCCAAGATTTTTATAAATTGTACTGATCATCAATTTATTTTCTACAATTGCCAAATATGAATAAAACATACCTTCTAGCGACTGGCAATAATTTTCTGTTAATATTGGATCATGGTAAAATTTTAATGCTAAATCACCTGGGCTATTTTTTATATTTGAAGCCTCTGCTACTCCCATTTGAGAAAGCATCGCATTACTTATTTTACTTGCTTTTTCTTCTAATTTTTGACTGAAATTTTTAGGGATATATAAAGCCGTTAGTTTCTTTGTTTTAAGCAATTCATTTTTAATTTGAATAGAATCTAAAGTATATTTTTTTTGCATATTAAATAACCCTGATTTATCCAAAAGACGAACTAATTTCTGACCATGAGCTCCCTGATCTTGATTTGAAACAAGAATAGTTATCTTATTTTCATTCACAATTTTATAGGCACTATCTTGAACAATAGTTATTATAAAAACTAATAAAATTGGCATACCAAAAAGCAGGCTCAACCCAACCTTGTCGCTAAACAAAAGTTGTAGTTCTTTCTTTAAAGAATACCACAATTTATTCATTTCTAATCTCTTAATTCTTGTCCTGTCAATTGTATAAACAATTCCTCTAAATTTGAAGTATTGTATTTCGTCATTAATTTTTTTGTATCATCCACACACATTACCCTTCCTTTATCGATCAATGCAATTGAATCACAAAAATTTTCTGCTTCAGATAAATGGTGCGAAGTATAAACAATTGTTGTCCCTTTTTTATTTATTTCATCTAATAAACTAATGATAGCATACTTACTCTGCACGTCAACTCCAACTGTAGGTTCATCCAAAAATAGTATTGTAGGTTCATGAATAATTCCAATCGCCAAATTTACCCTTCTTTTCATACCTCCAGAAAAACTATTTATCTTTTTTTTACCAACAGATGTTAATCCTAACAATTCTAGAACAACTGGAATTCTAAGATACATTTCCTTTTTTTTTAACCCGTAAAGCGCGCCAAAATATTCTAAATTTTGAATTGGTGTAAGTTCTGGATAAAAAGCATATTCTTGAGGCACAAAACCAATTCTCTTTTTTAATTCAACACCAAATAGACTACTGTCATCATCCAATATGTAATTTACAGCTCCAGAACTAGGAGATATTAAATTACACATAATGGATATCAAAGTCGTTTTTCCTGCTCCATTTGGTCCTAAAATTCCAAATTTTGAACCTGCTAAGATTCTTAAATTTAAACTAGTTAAACTTTCAATTTGATTCGAATCATATTTCTTAGAAACATTATCAATCACGATATGTGCTAAATCTTTAATCAAGATAATTTTAATTTTTTTAAACTTTGGAAAGCTCTTTTTTCCGTTTCGTAAATATGTAAATAAATATCCGCTATTTCATCAAATGCAGTTTGATCTGTATTTCTACCTTTGAAAATACTAGCCATTTTCACAGCTGCTAATCTCCAAAGATCTCCTGATTTAGAAAATTCTTTTGAAATTTCAGAAAGTCTTTCGTCTGATAAAATTACAGAAGATTGTTGTAAAAAAGCTGCATACAAAAATCTAAATCCACCACCACCGGTTCCGATTTCTTCTTGCATCCTAACAATTTGACCTAAATAAGAACCTGCTTTTTTAATTCCTAATTGATCTCTCCATCCTCTAATTTTTTTAGAAGTATATTTAATGCCTCTAACTCCTGCAATATTTCCAGGAATATAAAGCATATCTCTAACATTTCTTTTAATTCCTTTCACAATGGCTTTTCTAATTTTTTCATCGCTAATTATGGAAACATTCAAAGGGAAGTATAAGTGTCCTTTCGGAGCTAAAGGCCCTTTCGCAAATCTTGCTCTGTTCAAATCGTAAGATGATAAACTAGTCACCTCTTCCATCACTGGATCACTGATCAAATAATTATCATCTTCTTTTCCGTATACGATCAGATTATGTGCATTAAAATGAAATCTATATTCTTTTGGGAAATAAGTTAAATGAAAAACACCAACTTGACAACCAACTGGAGTTTTTTCTTCAATTTTCTTATCTAAATATTTCCTAGCAGAAACTTCATTTTTAAATCTAACTTTTTCAATTTTAACACCTAATGATTTACATGTTCTACTAAAAATAGCTCCTGGCATTGTTCTAAAAGCAATAGCAGGACCATTATTTATTTTTAAAAAAGGAATATGAATATAAAACAACCCTGATCCCAAGCCGAAAGCTAATGGTTCAGTCATAAATTCTAATCCATTGTGTTTAAGTAAGCCAGAAGTTACTCCATTCTCACAATGAGCAGATTGCAAATGTATATATTCTGATTTCACTTGATATTTTTTAGTTCATCTAAACTTACATCAAAAGCTTTTGCATAGATGTTTAATTTTTTAGGGGAAAGATTTTTGAAAACCTCTACTTTAAAATGTCTTTTAATTACCCATTGAAAAAAACCAGTATATCCTGATAATATCTGAAGATCCATTAATCTCAATTCTATGAAATAATAAATGGGGCTTTTATTTCCCAACAGAACTTCTTTTCTTGCAGTTTCAATTCTATTATTCACATCTTCCCAAGCGAGATTTAAAGCATCCGTTTTTATTTCCCAACCTGTACTTAAAGCTGTTTCATATTCTCCCTTATCATTTTGTGCATAGCAAATTTCACGGGAAACATCAGCTAAAGCACTTTGGTCTTGAGGAATCTCTGATTTTTTCATTTAACAAACCGTTAAAAGACTGAAAGAATATGAAAATCTTGCACTTTCAGGAACAAGTATTAAAATTTTCTCACCCTTCTTCAATCTACCTGAATTAAATAATTCATCTAACATTAAATAGATTGATCCAGAACCAACATTTCCTACAGTAGATAAATTTGTAAACCATTTTTCTTTTGGAATACTCATGTTTTTTTCTTCCAGAAAATCTTTGATCTTTTGTTCAAAGAAAAAACTTGAAAGATGTGGTAAAAAATAATCTACATCTTTAACATTCAATCCCTTCTCCTCTAATAATTCATTTAATTTTATGAATCCTAAAGGAACAATATTTTCAGCTAATTGTTTTACATCTTGTTTTACAGAGAAAATTGAATTAAGTTGAATTTCTTGAGATGTCATATCCATATAACTTTTCAACGAACCGTCTTCTAATTTTTCACAACCCATATACATACAAGGTTCTTGAAGATGAGCAAAAGAAACTCCTTCAATCCAATCAATTCTTAAAGAAATTCCATCTGTATTTGGTTTGTTTTCTAGTAAAAACGCTCCAGCACCATCAGAAAGCATCCAACGCAAAAAATCCTTTTCAAAAGCGATATAAGGATTTTCTTCTAATTCAGACATTTTTCTTACTTCCTCTTCATATTGTTCGGATCTCAATAATTTAGAAATTTTTTCAGATCCTGTAGTAATTGCTTTCTTCTTACTGCCAATTTTTACCGACATATATGCATATTTTAAAGCATGCATGCCAGAACAACAAACACCTGATGGAGATATTACTTCTAAAGCTCCTAATTCTGGTGTTTCGCCATGAACCATAATAGCATGAGAAGGTATCATCTGGTCGGGAGTAGAAGTTCCACAAACCAATAAATCTACAGTCGCTAATTCTTTTTCATTTACAAACAATTTTCTAACTGCTTGTGAAACTAAGGTAGCATTGGTATGAGTAGAATTTCCATTTTTATCGATTGCGTAATATCTACCTTTAATTTTGTTACTTCGTAATACTATGTTTTTTGATTTTGATTTTAAATTATTTATCAATCCTAAATATTCTTCCATTTCATCGTTTGAAACAATATTGTTTGGAAGAAAATGAGAAGTTTGATTGATGTAAACTTGGGACATATTGTGATAAATATTTAAAAAACAAAAGTAAAGATTAAAAATAGGTTATCAAAGATTTATCAGACTATTAAATATTGAATATTTTATTTGTTTCAATCCTTTCATTATTAAGGTTAAAAAGTCTAAACAAAATGTAATAAACAACCAAAATAATTGGAGAAAGTACGAATAATGCAAAAACCAAATAAAATCTAAAAGCCAAAACTAATCGTTTCTTTTTCTTTTCTGTTGTTCCATTTTTATCAATCAAATTTGCCCAAATTTTAAACAACTTTTTAGCTCTTGCTTCAATGAATAATATATTCCATTTGATTGAAATATTACCTGTTTTCATTATATCTAATTGAAGATTAGAATAACTATTTTCATCAATTGCTTTGCTTATAATTGGTCCAAATTTACTAGCATTATTAATATCTTCATCAGATACCCCAGGTTTTGGAAAGATTCCCCACTGTCTATCTTTTTTTCCTTTAAACATCCAATGCATAATTGTAATTGCACTCAATAAATTAGAAGTTCTATCAATTAGTGGAATATTTGCGATCAATTTGGCTCCAAAATTATTCAATTCTACTTGAACATCTTTCTGGGCATTAATCCACATATTTCTTGCTCCAATAACTGTAATAACTTCTGTCCCTTTTAATAAATCAGTAAATTTTTTTGTTTTAAAAAGACCTGAGGTTGGAAGACTCATAGATAAAAACCATGGCTGATAGCCTAAAATAATAAGATCGTACTTACTTTCTTTTAATTCAAAATCATTTAAAGCAACACCTTTATTCAAAACTGTTTCTGGCATTTTATCAAAGAAATCTGATTTAGTCCAAGGAAACATAAATGGCGTTTTTGGACTGATAAAAACGTGTTCTATTTTGAAATCAGAGGTTAATGTAGAAGTTATGGATTTTAAAATATCTGTTAATTGTCCTGTTTGAGAATAATTAATAACCAATACTTTTTTCATAAATGCAAATGTTTTGATTTTTTTGAATAATCTGTTATTAATGTTTTTAATTCGATTCCAATAGAATTAAAATTTTCTTTAATAACACTACAATCCTTTTGAATATCTGAATTGTATCTTACTATCGGAGGGGCATTCTCTTGAATCAATAATCTTAAAAAACGTAATTCAGCATTATTTGGGTCTGCCTTTATAGAGCTTTCGATAAGCAAAGCTCCTTTTTTAAAATAACCTAACTTATCAATCGGAGATTTTTCAAAACTAGCTATTTTACAATTTAATGCACCTTCATAACATTTTTTTACATTTAGCTGATTTACAGTGTTTAATTTCGATAACTCTTTTGAAATAATCTCTTTTGAATCCGCTTTTAAAGCGGAATAAACACTGCTTTTTTGACAAAAACTAAAAAAACCAAATCCAATAAAAAATAATAAAAAATAAAATTTTCCCAAAATATTACGCTTTTTTTAATTTACAATGTAGAATAGTATGATATCCTTTTCCTTCCATTTTGTAATCTCCGACAACTTCAAAACCAGCCTTATCAATAATGTATTTGAAAATGCTTTTAGAATACATTTTACTGTTTCCATTCGCAATTGCAGTAAAATATAAAGAAGTAGCAATCAAACTGAAACTTGCAGCTTGAAAAGTTTGATCATCAATAAATGTTTCCATGATATAAATTTCAGCATCTACTGAACAATTGGCTTTTATTTTTAACAAAATACTTTCAATCTCATTCTCGCTAAAACAATCCAAAAATTGACTCATCCAATAAACATCTGCTCCTGCAGGAATAACAGAATTTGGATCTAAAATGTTTAATCCTAAATAACTAACACGGTCTTTAATAGCATCTATCGTATTGATGTTTGCTTGTGCTAATTTAATTTGTCCTGGTAAATCTAGAATCTTAACCTCTACTGTTGGAGAATGATTCGTTGATGCGATAGACCATTTCCCAGTATTTCCTCCAATATCAAAAATTGTTTTTGGGTTACTCTTAAATATAATTTTTAAAGCTTCATCAAAAGCATTATCTGAATAATAATGATCAAAATCAAACCAAGATTTTTTTATGTTTTCTGGTAATTGAGATAGTCCTTCATATACAGTTGACCAATCTCCAATTGCTTTTAAACCTTCTGGTTTACCGTTTTTGATTGCATCCGTCAAATTATTGAGACCTAAATAACATACATCTCTAGTGAAAAATAAATTCACTTTAGTCATGTTATCACTCAAAATTAAATAACCAATTTTTGATAAAGATAATTTCCCAACTAAATCTATTTCAACTATATTTGAAGCAACAGCCATTTCAATCAAAACTGTAATTCCATATTTAGAAACATTTGTTTTGATTGCTAATTCTTCAATTGTTAGTTTATCTTTTCTATTATTCTCAATTTCTTCAAAAATATTAAGATCTAACATTGTAGCAGCTGTATGGAATACAAAAGGACTAAATGCGATTTTTTGTGCTTCAAATAATGCTTCAATTGTTTTCATTTGATCAAGTTAGTTTATTACTGATTCATTTATTCTAATAACTTTCGCTAAGGTAGGCACAACTGTTGCGTGTTTTTTCACAAAAGGATTATTTTTATCCCAAACATATCCTGCTAGCACCGAACAAATCTGTTTTTTAAATTCTAAATTATCCCCTTTTGCAAAAAATATAGTTGGTAAATCTCCGTTATACCAAGAGTTTACATACGTTCTAAATACATTGATGCCGAATTGCATATGTTCTACATAATCTTTGTCCCAATCTACTTTATTTCCTTTTAATTGTTCACAAGCTAATTTTGCAGCTAAGTGACCTGAAGAAATCGCTAATGTTACACCAGAGCTAAAGATTGGGTCTAAGAACTCTGTACTATTTCCACATAAAACAAATCCATCCCCATGAAATTTTGATATTGAAACAGAATAATTTGAAATTACTCTTGGTTCAAAAATGAATTCTGTATCTTGAAAACGTGAAGTTAAACCTGGAAAATTCAGAATGAATTTTTTAAATTTTTCGCCATCGTTTGCTTCGTATTCTCTTATCATATCCATTTCCCCTACAACACCCACAGAGGCTGTTTTATCAGAAAAAGGTATTGCCCATATCCAAGCATTATTATCGTTGAATGCATGTACAAAAATATTTTCGGCAGCTTGTGTTGTTCTATTTTCATCCTTTACATGGCTGAAAATAGCTCCTCTTGGAACTGAAGGTGCTGGTTTATCCAAATTAAATAATCGAGGTAAAACCCTACCATAACCACTAGCATCAATCAAAAATTTAGAACTAACAACTTTCGTTTCTCCAGCATTATTTGTGAAAGTAACGGTCTGTTTTTCAGCTGTTGCAACAACATCAGTCACTTCGGCATTGAATTCAACTGTAACTCCTCTTTTCTCAACTTCTTTAATTAAAGCAAGATCAAAATCCGCACGTTTAACTTGGTAAGTATAATCCCAGCCATCGGTAAACTTATCTTTAAATAAGAATTCACATCGTTCTTCATTGTGATAAAAAGTTACACCAGTTTTCAATTGAAATTTTTGTTCAACAATGCAATCTAGCAATCCTAACTCTTCCAAATGATCCATAATATGAGGAAGTAAACTTTCACCAATTACAAATCTAGGGAACTCAAGTTTTTCAATCACCATTACAGAATGTCCTTCTTTTTCTAATTTTGCAGCTGCAATTGACCCTGCCGGACCAGCTCCAATAACAATTACATCGAAATCTTGTGTCATAATTATTTTTGATTTTTTAATTTATCTACCAATTTTTTATTATCAATGAAATTAAAGCAGGTTACCAATGCTCCAATAGAAGCTCCTAAAATCCCATGAAAGATAATATTTTGTCCTGTTAAATATAGATTAGGAACCCGTGTTCTAGTATTAATAGTCGAATTTAGAATGCTTTTCGAATTTTTTACTATTCCATACAAAGACCCATCTCCATTTCCTATATAGTCTCTATACGTTAGAGGTGTAGAACTGTAAACGCTTTTTATACATTTTTTTATTCCTGGAAATCTTTTTTCTGCAAATTCAATTACTTGTGCTTCTTTTTCTCGTTTAAAATCTTCGTATTCTTGACCTCGAGAGCTTTTATCTTCGATAGTATTGTAAGAATTTTGCCATTTTTCAACTTCGCTATAATCCATATAAACCATTAAAGCTATAGATTCAGCATATTTACCTTTGTTTTTTGGAACAGGTGTACAACTGAAAATGACTTCAGGCCAAATTTGTTTATCATAATCAACTATATCCCAAACATCGTATGTTTTGTAATCGTAAAAATTGCAATTATAGTATGGGAAGGTGTTTTCGTGAAAAGAAAGGTATACAGTAAAAGATGAAATAGTGTTTTTTAATTTATTAATTCTGTTTTTATAAACGGCTCTAAAATTTTGTTCTCCAAATAAATCGATAGTAATTTTCGGGTGTAAATTTGAGATAAAATTAGTACCGAAAAACTCATCCCCTTTTTTTGTTTTCACTGACGAAATTTCACTACCAGTGTAAACAGCTTCAGTTACTTCTTGATGCTTGATTATTTCTCCCCCAAATTCTCTTAGTTTTTTTGTTAACAATTTTGCGATTTGAGAGCCGCCATTTTCTAATCTATAACTGCCTTTGATATAACTATTCGTGATTAATGCTAAAACGTATAAAGGTGTTTTTGTTTTTTCTGCAGCAAATAAGGGCCCGTTAGCTGCTAAAATTGCTTGTAATTTATAATTTGATGTAATAGATTCTATATATTCCCAAGCATTTTCACTTAAAATTTCGGGATTTTTTAAATAATTGTCTTGAGAATCTTCTTCTAAATTATATAAAGGAAAAGCTAAGCAAACAGCTTGAATCTTATCACAAAATTGATCTATTGCACTGTGATCATTTGGAAAATCTTCCTTTAATATTTTTTTGAAATTATCATACCCTTGTCCATGCTTGTAGATTTTCCCATCTGGAAATCGAAAAACATCAAACCCATTTTCATCCAATCGGTGTAATTTCAATTCATCTAAAATTCCTAAATATTTGAAAATTTGAAATAAATTTTCACCTTTATCCAAACTGCCAATATAGTGAACCCCTGTATCGAAGACACATTTATCTCTACTAAAAACTTGTAAACTACCTCCTATTTGATGATTTTTTTCAAGTACTAAAACCGAATGACCTTCCATTGCTAATAAAACAGCTGAAACTAAACCTCCCATGCCGCTACCAACTATAATAAAATCATACTTTTTAGAAACCGACATTTATTACTTTTTTAAAATAAATAGAACATTAGACGTCTTTTTTGATTGCTCAAGCATTTCACAGGATAAATTCATTTTCTCAGCAAACATAAATATATCTTTCGAAGAAAAAAATGTTAATTCATTCGTTGTCTTATTAAAATTGAAAATCTTAGTTGAGTATCTTTCAGTTTTCCGAGTAGTTTCATGACGTTTAGATAAATCTGAAATACCATCTCGAATGAAAATAATTCCATTTTCATTTAATTTCTCAACCGAAGAAGTCAACACTTTCAATTGTTCCTCAAGAGTTAGATAATGCAATACGTCATTAAAAAATATCACATCGTATGGTTTTAAATCTAATAAACGAACATCACCCGTTTCAAATTGAAGATTACCTGTTTTGTCAAACCCATTTGCTGCAATTTGAATCTTTTCATCATCGTAATCGACACCAATAATCTTTCTGTTTTTATCCCGATAATGTAAATAATAACCTAAATATCCATAACCACAACCTACATCGTAAATCGTTTTTCTTTCTCCAATTAATTTATCGTAATATTCAAAATTCTGTCTTTCAAATAGTAATTTAATTCTGATATACCATTCTAAAACTGGACCTTTATAAATAAAATTGTATAAAACTCGATGTCTTAAAACATCACTATTAATATATTCTTGATAGGATTGTTTATAGACTTCATACATGGAATTTGAAAAATATTTAGCTACCAAACCGAATCTTTTTGAAAAAATTGGGTCATCGTATTTAATTCGGTCCATCACATTCATTATAATCGTACCCGATTTTATAATCACATCATTTTTACAATTGACACCCTGAACTCCTGCAATCACTATTGGTTGAATATCTAATTTCAATTCTGTTGCCAAAAGAAAAGCGCCTTTGTGAAAACGACTGAAACTACCGTCAAAACTTCTTGTGCCTTCTGGGAATATGGCAATGGAATATCCCTCAGCAATTCTTTGTTCTATATCTATTTTATTCAATTCTACATTTTCTGTCACGAATACATAGCCCGAATAACGGATGATCAATCCGAAAAAAGGAGAATTATACACCCATTTTTTCACCATAATAATCACCTTTGGGTTCATTTGTAACACCAATAAAATATCTAAAAAGGAAGAATGATTTAGGATGATGACAGACGGTTTAGAAAAATCTAATTTTTCTGGATGAATTATTTTTCTTTTAACATGAAAACCAATATCTAAAGTAGATTTAGTCATTTTAGATATTAAATAATTGAG
>CALPSU020000055.1 GCA_943326315.2 Chryseobacterium gleum | reverse complement strand
CTAATATTGCCATTTTTTCGGTTTTATTTATTAGAGCAAAATTAACAAACGATGAAGGCTTATTTCTCAACTTTGGAATTTGGTTTTCAACTAAGTTTTCAACAAATTTTATAAATTTCAATATGAATTAGTTGAAAAAGCTAATTTTATATTAAAATTTAATATTTATGTCCATTTTTAGATTCTTGTTTCCATTTTTTATTTTTGTAGGATTAATACTATTTTCTTGTCAAAATGAAACCAAAAAAAAACAGAATAGTTTTAGAGTTGAAAAAAAGGAAGTTGAAAAAAAGAATTCAGGTTTATTAATTGAAAATAAGTCAAAACCGGTTGAAGTTTTCGAAAAACCCCATATTAAAACAAATAAAATAAGTTTTAATATGGTAAATATTTTGTTTCCTATTTCTGGAGAGTTAGTTTATGGGCAATTTGAAATTAAAGAAGGTCTGAAATTTAAAAAGAATGAGTTGCTTTTCAGAATCAATAATAGAGATCGTTTTGAATTGTTAAGTGGGTCTAAAAATAAACTGGCTGCTTTATTGCCCGATTTTTTGAAAGAATTGTCAAACATAGATTCTCTTAGAGTTGATAATTGGAAATCTTTTTTGGAATTATTAAAACCTAATAAAATTCTACCTTCATTACCTATTAATGTTTCATCAAAAGAGCTCGAATTATTAAAGAAATTTGGAATTTCTGAGTTAGTGATTAAAATTAGTAAAGATGAATTAGAAATGGAAAAATTCTTTTATTTAGCACCTTTTGACGGAGAAATAATCCATTGTTATACTAAGAATAACCAAAGAATAAATAAAAATCAGATTATAGCTGAGATTCGAGAAGAAAAATAAAGTTTTAATTTCTAACGTAAACAACTTTTTTAGTTTCAAAAAAATCTTCTTTAAAAATTTTATGTAACTCATGAAATTTATACTGTTTTTTAATGGAGCTCATCTCTTCAATTAAATCACCTCCTTTTAGATATAAAATTCCATTTGGTAGGTCATTTTTGTTTTCTTTTTTAAATTTTTTATCGATCCAAGTTAAAAATACGGGCATTGCTGTAACTGCTCTACTAACGATGAAATCAAATTTTTGAGGAATATCTTCAGCTCTGGCATGAATACCCTTAACATTTTTTAAACCCAATGCTGTCGCAACTTCATTTACAACTTTTATTTTCTTCCCTATAGAATCGACAAGTGTAAATTGGCAATTTGGGAATAATATAGCCAAAGGGATTCCAGGAAAACCACCGCCTGTTCCAATATCTAAAATTTCAGAATCATTTTTGAATCCCATTATTTTAGCAATCCCTAAAGAATGCAGAACATGTCGTTCATAAAAATTTTCAGTATCCTTTCTAGATATTACATTGATTTGACTGTTCCAAAGAGTGTATAACTCTTCTAGTCGAGAAAATTGTTCGATTTGAACAGCGGAAAGATTAGGGAAATATTTTAAAATCAGTTGTACGGAGTTCATGTTGAGATTATCTTGGTATGCGTCTGTAAGAAACTCGTAGGGATAAGGAACGACCTATCCTAACATTGTGGGGTATTATATAGTGTCCTTAGTTTTACTTATTAGGTTAGCTAAAAATTCTCTAGCTCTAAAAAGCTGTGCTTTAACAGTACCTAAAGGAAGGTTTAGTTCTTCAGCTATTTCTTCGTAACTTAATTCTTCAAAGTATCTTTTTTCAATTAATTCTTTATAACGAGGTTTTAATTTACTAACCAAGTTCCGCATTAGTTTTATTTTTTGATTTTGAATAATTGATTCTTCTGGATTTAATGTAGAAGATCTAGCATCGAAAAATATAACATCTCCGTCATCGGTAGTTCTTCCGGTGTCCATAGAAGTTACTTTAATCCTCTTTTTACGAATAAAATCAATACAATTATTGGATGCTATTTTATATAGCCAAGTACTGAAAGCAAAGCTTGGAGAATATTGATCTAATCGATTAAAGGCTTTTCCAAAAGCTTCTATTGTTAAATCGTCAGCATCGTCTTGGTTTTTCACCATTTTAAGCATCATGTAATAAATAGATTCTCTGTATCTATCCATTAATTCAGCGTATGCGCTTTGTTTACCTTCAATCGCTAATTTAACTAGAGCTAAATCTTTTTGCGCTTTATCCGATAAATGTTCGCCTTCTACCATTTCCTTATTTCTTTTTTATCCGTAGTGTAATAAAGTATTGGAATTGATATTGCGTAAGCCAAATCGTAAAATGGGAGAAAAGCTATAAAGCTAGGTTCTTTTAATTTTAAAAAACATCTAGCTTGGATCCACCATTTAAGTAACGTCACAATACCAAATCCAGTAAGTGTTAACAACCGGAAATTGTCATCAAACATCAAAATAACAAAGGATATCGTTAGGATTAACAGACTGAACGGATAAATTCCTAACATAGCTTTCTTGAAAACATTATATCTACCTGATGTTGTAAAGTGTCGGGTCTTTTGCATATACCAGTTTTCCCAATTTGTACTTCCTTCAGAATAACAAAATGAAGCGGGATCAAGGTTGATGGAGAAATTAGTTTTCGTTGCTGTTTCTTGTATGAATAAGTCATCGTCACCGGATGTTATTGAGTAGTGAGATTTGTATCCGTTTACTGAATTGAACAGGGATTTAGTATAGGATAGGTTTCGTCCTACCCCCATATATGGCATTTTTGCTAAAGCCATTGAGAAATAGTTCATTGCTATCCAAGTTGTGTCAAAACGTATTATTTTGTTTAGTAAGCCAGGCTTTGTGAGATAGGGAGCATATCCTAAAACTATATCTTTTTCAGGTACAAAATATTGGGTCATGCTTTTTAACCATTGATTAGATGATGGTTTACAATCGGCATCCGTGAAACATAAATAATCGTATTTTGACCCTTTAATTCCCAATGTGAGTGGAAGTTTTTTTCCAGGTTTTAGGTGTTGACTTCGTTCAACTTCAATTACTCTTAAGTTTTTATACTGATGAGCATAAGCATTTAATATGTGATAAGAATCGTCAACGGATTGATGGTTTATTACGATAACTTCAAAATTTGGATAATCTTGTTCTAGGATTAAAGGTAGGTTTTCATAAAGATTGTCTGATTCGTTTCTTGCTGATATTAAAACGCTTACACTTGGAAGTTGTTCCGTTTTCACGGCCCTTTTCCCAGTGAAAAAAGATAATTTACCGTGAATAAATAGCGTGTAAACTAATTGTGTAATCACCATTATTGCAAAAATGCAAAAAATAATAGTTGAAAAATTGAACTCAAAATCTGGAAAAAACTGCATCTGTGTATAAAGCTTGGTACAAATATGGGGTGCTTTCGTAAATACAACTATCTTTGCGCTGTTTATTTTTCAACAATTTTATGCACTTCGATTTATTACACACAGATTCCAAGTCAAAAGCAAGAGCTGGGGTATTACATACAGATCACGGAATAATTGAAACGCCAATATTTATGCCTGTTGGAACAGCAGGTACTGTTAAAGGGGTTCATCAACACGAATTAAAGGATGATATTCAGGCTCAAATTATTTTGGGTAATACATATCATCTTTATATGAGACCAGGAATGGAAGTGATTGAAGGTGCTGGAGGACTTCACAAATTCAATGGTTGGGAAGAACCTATTCTTACTGATAGTGGTGGTTATCAAGTGTATTCGCTTTCAAGTTCTAATAAAATCACAGAAGAAGGTGTTAAGTTTAGATCTCATATTGATGGAAGTATTCATTTTTTCACACCTGAAAAATCGATTCAAATTCAACGTTCAATAGGTGCGGATATTATCATGGCTTTTGATGAGTGTACTCCTTATCCTTGTGAGTATAATTATGCAAAACGATCCATGCATATGACGCATCGATGGTTGAAACGATGTTTTGACGAAATGGATAATTCTTCACCATTGTATGGACACGAACAAGCCTTATTTCCTATAGTTCAAGGGAGTACATATAAAGATTTGAGAACGGAATCCGCAGAAAAAATAGCTTCTTTTGGTGCTATTGGAAATGCAATTGGAGGACTTTCTGTTGGTGAACCAGACGAAGAATTGTATGCAATGACAGATCTTGTTTGTGATATTTTACCAAAAGATAAAGCAAGATATTTAATGGGAATAGGTACTCCAATTAATTTATTAGAATGTATTGCTTTAGGTATTGATATGTTTGATTGCGTTATGCCAACTAGAAACGCGCGTCATGGTATGTTGTTTACTTCAGAAGGTATTATAAATATTAAAAATTTAAAATGGGCAAATGATTTTTCAATGTTGGATCCTAATGGAACTTCTTATGTTGATAAATTTTATTCTAAAGCTTATTTAAGACATTTAATTAAATCGAGTGAATATTTAGGAATGCAAATTGCTACGATTCATAATTTAGCTTTTTATTTAGCTTTGGTAAAAGAAGCAAGAGTGAGAATTATTGATGGAACTTTTACGGATTGGAAAAATAAAATGGTAGTAAAATTAGGGACAAGATTGTAAATTTGCAATCAAGTAATATGCTTAAAATAATAGATAGATACATTATAAAGAAGTTTTTATCAACCTTCTTTTTTATGCTAGGGATTATTATGCTCTTGGCAATGGTGTTTGATATGTCTTCTAGATTAAGCGAGTTTATTGAGAAAAAAGCGCCTATTTACGATATTATAACTCGATATTATTTCACGTTCTTGCTGCACTACGGAAACATGTTTTCGTCATTGATAATTTTCGTATCTGTAATTTGGTTTACAGCTAAATTAGCACAAGATTCAGAGATTATTCCGATAATGAATAGTGGAATAACTTTCAATAGATTAATGCGACCTTATATGATAGCGGCTACATTTTTAATGATGTTATCGCTACTTATGAATCATATAGTTTTACCTTCTTCCAATAAAGTAATGTTGGATTTTGAAAATGAATATTATAGAGTAGGTGTTCATGTTGAGAATTACCATGCGGAATATCCAGGGAATATTTCATTAAATTTCGCTAGTTATGTTTCGGAAGATAACGTTATTAATGATTTTGTTTTAGAGAAAACATTAAACAATAATCAACCGGATTATTTTATTAAAGCTAGAACAGCATATAATATAGCTGGAACGAATAAATGGAAGTTGAAAAATTACTACGAAAGGAAAGTAGGAAATCCAAACGACATTATTCATAATGGAGAAGAAAAAGATACTGTATTTAATTTTAGAATTGAGGATATTGCTCAAAGAGAAAATGTTGCAGAGACAATGACTTATTTTGAGTTAAAAGATTTTATTAAAAGTGAAAGACTTAAAGGATCAGGTAATATTCCGATGTATGAAATTATCTTGTACGAAAGAACATCCTTGCCCTTTTCAACTTACGTTTTAACGATTATTGGCGTTTCTGTTTCCAGTAGAAGAAAAAGGGGAGGAGTTGGTATAAATATAGCACTTGGATTAGGGATTATTTTTATCTATATATTTGCAATGAAAGTGACAACAGTTGCAGCAATGAATGTTGGTTTTCCTGCCTCTTTAGCAGTTTGGATACCTAATATATTGTTTGGTGGAATTGCATTAGTTCTCTATAAATATGCTCCGAAATAAATTTTATATTCAAATTATAATATTTGTTTCGCTTGTAGTTTCAAATACTATTTATTCTCAAGTTGTAAATATTGAGAATAAAAGAATTTACGATGACACTTTAGGACTTAGTGGTAGTGTTGAATCTACTTTATCTACAATGAAAACAAAGGATTTATTATTGAATCTTGCTTTTAGGCCTAAAATTCAATTTAAAACTAAAAATCATTACTATTTAATACTAACCGATTTAATGTATTCGAAGGGAGGAGATAAAGTATATTCAAATTTAGGATTAATCCATTTTCAGTATGCATACAGAATAAAAGGCCCTCTTAAATGGGAAAGTTATACTCAAGCCCAATACAATCAATTATTAGATCAAAAATCTCGTCTAATAATAGGGTCAGGATTACGTCTTAAATGTTTTGATAAAAATAAGTATAAAATTTTCACTGGACTATCTGCTTTTTTTGAAAGGGAAGAGATTGAATCTTCTCGATTAATCATTGAAGATGTAAGATTAAGTGAATATATTTCATGGTATTTTGATCCAAAAAAACATTATTTTTTTTCAGGAGTTATGTATATTCAACCTGTGATAAATAACTTTAAGGATATAAGAGTTATGGGGCAGTATTCTATAAATTTTCACTTTACAAAGCAAACAGATTTTAAGTTTGAATTCACACATTTTTACGGAAGCAGACCGGCAATTGGGGTAATAAATTCTACCTTTAACTCTTCATTTGGTATTAGAACCAAACTTGGAAAATAGGTTTTAGTATCTTATTGTTTTAATAACCTTACATTCTTAGAATCTCAGGTTATTTTACCCACATTAATTTCTCTTTCTCAACCTTCATTCGCATAAATCCAAAAATAACGGTTATCATTTCTCCACTTATTTCTTCAACGGTACCACTTTGTTTTGTAGCAATTAATTTAACGGTAGAACCAATTTTTATTTTGGCTCTTTCAAATTCATCTTTTTCAATTATGGCTTTTGATTTCTTAGGAGTAGGCTTTTTTAAGTTAATTTCTGTTTTTAATTTTTCGGTTAATTTTATTTCTTCAATTTTACTTTTTTCTAAAGAGATGTATTTCGTTAATTCATCGATTAAAGGTTTATTAGCATCTTTCTTTCTATTTTTGGTTTGATACCGATCAATAAATTGCTTTAGCTTTTTACCACTTGTGATAAACTTATTATTGATCTCAATAGTTTCTTGTTGCGTTTTTAATTTCGCTTCAAAACGTTCTTTCTTTTCTAAGTATTCATTTTTTGCTTTTTGAGCTAATTCTTGCGCTTCAATATGTTCATTGTTTAATCGCTCTAAATATGTTTTTTCACGTTGAAGTTCACTTAATAAACTATCCATTGAAACTTTTCTTGCGTCTAATCTAGTTTTTGCCTCTTCAATTAATTCTAAAGGAATACCATTAATCTGAGCAACTTCAAATGTAAAAGAACTACCTGGTTGGCCAATAGAAAATTTATACATTGGTTCTAATGTTTCTGTATCGAAAAGCATACATCCATTAATTGCATTTTTTAATTGATCCGCTTTTAATTTAATATTAGCATAATGCGTTGTAATAACACCAAAACTTTTTTTGTTGTATAAATTTTCAAAGAAAACCTCCGCCAAAGCACCTCCTAAATCTGGGTCGGACCCTGTGCCAAATTCATCCAATAAAAGTAAAGTTCTTCGATTTGAAACTTGAAGAAAATGTTTCATTCGTTTCAATCTATAAGAATATGTACTCAATTCATTTTCGATCGATTGATTATCTCCAATGTCTGTTAACACTTGTTGGAAAAAGCACATCTTACTATTTGGATCAACAGGAACCAATAATCCTGCTTGAAGCATAAGCTGTAGAAGTCCGATTGTTTTAAGTGTAATACTTTTCCCTCCAGCATTTGGACCAGAAATCACCAACATACGAGCAAATTTATCCATGTATAAATACTGGGAAAGTGTTTTTTTACCTAAAGCTTTATTGTTTTTCCAAAGTATTGGATGAACCACATTAATCAACTCAATTCTCATATCTTCGTTATCGATAGAAGGTAAACAGCAATTTAATTCAAGTGCTAATTTTGTTTTAGAATTGATGAAATCAAATTCAGTTAATATATCTTGATATGCTTTTATTAATGGTAATAAGTGTGCAATTTCTCTTGTTAATACTTGAAGAATTCTATATATTTCTTTTCGCTCATCATCAGAAAGTAATTCGTATTCATTATTTAATGGAACGTTTGAAATCGGTTCGATGAAAGTTAAACTACCTGTTTTTGATGAGCCAACAACTGTTCCCGAAATTTTACGTTTATGAGTTGACATAACAGTTAGTACACGTCTGTCATTTACAAATGCTTCGCGGGTATCACCTAGAAGATTTTCTTTTGAATATTTTCTTAATTCACGGTCAAAGTTTTTATTTATTTGATTTTTAACAACTTTAATTTGTTGTCGAATTTCAAATAAGAATGGCGAGGCATCGTCTTTTACAACCCCTTTTCTATCAAACACTTTTTCAATTGCATCTATTATTTCAGTAGAGTAGTATGCATTTTCTAATAATCTTGAAAGCAAAGGATATTCTTTCTCTCGTTTATCAAAAAAATAGATAATTGAATTAACAATTTGCGATGCTGTCATTAACCTTGTAAAACCTTCTTGTGTTAAAACCGCATTTTGAATTGGTAATAATTTTATTTCGGGTAACAATTCTTCAAAATCTAAAGCAGGAAAATTTTCTCCTTCAGTTCTAATTTCAAGAAATTCATTTATACGATCTAATTCTTCCTTTACTTCAATAAATTTATTAGAAGGAGTTAGATTTTCTAATCTATTTTTGGCAGTTTCACCTATAGAATATCCAACTAACCATTCTCGAATAGTTGAAAACTCTAAGTCTTTAATAGTTTGTTGATCGAATGAATTCATAGAAACAAAGTTAGGACTTTTTGTTTAACCACAGAGTCTATTAGAGGAATTCTCAGAGTTGCACAAAGTTTTAGAATGTTAAAATAGACTCTTTGATACTAGGTTTTAAACTTCGAAGTACCACTAGGTTCAAAAAAATCACTTATTTTTACATGAAAAACACACAAAAAATGAAAATCATATCTTTTAATGTTAACGGAATAAGAGCAATCGTAAAAAAAGATTTTATTTCGGACATGAATCGTATTAATCCAGACATTATTTGTCTTCAAGAAACGAAAGCTTCAGTTGAGCAAGTGAAAGAAGCATTGGTCGATTTGTCAGGCTACCAAGTTTATGCAAATGAAGCTGGTAAAAAAGGATATGCAGGTACAGCTATAATCTCAAAAACTGAACCTATTTCTGTTACCTATGATATTGGAATTTTAGACCATGATAACGAAGGGAGAGTAATTTGTGCAGAATTCCCAGATTTTTTCTTATTGACAGTTTATGTACCTAATTCAGGAAGTGAATTGCTTCGATTAAGTTATCGTCAAACTTGGGATTTAGCTTTTTTAAATTATTTAAAAGAATTAGAAAAAACAAAACCTGTAATTGTTTGTGGCGATTTTAATGTTGCTCATAAAGCAATTGATTTAGCAAGACCTAAAGCAAACTATAATAAATCTGCAGGTTATATGCAAGAAGAAATTGACGGTATGGAAACGTTTGTTTCACATGGTTTTTTAGATTCTTTCAGAGTGAAAAATGGAGACGAAGTAAAGTATTCGTGGTGGAGTTACAGAGGAGGAGCAAGAGAGAAAAATGTTGGATGGAGAATTGATTATTTCTTGATTTCTGAAGTTTTATCTTCGAAATTGAAAAGTGCTTTCATTTTAAATGATGTAATGGGATCAGATCATTGCCCCGTTGGAATAGATATTTAGAATTAGTCGTTTATTAATATTTCTTTCCAGTTTTTAGGCCTTAATACAGCTAGCCATTTAAATCCTTTTATGAATTGTTCTTCAGCATTTAATTTATTCATAGGATAGAAAATACCATCTGGCTTTTCTAAATATGTAATTCCTTCAACTTCATTGCTATCAATGTAAACACGAAGATCACTAGCGTAAATTCTATTCATACCCAGTCTTTTAATTACAACTGCAGTATCTGTTTTTTCTGTATTTTCAGGAAATGAAATCGTTCTAGCATTTCCTTTAACATCTGTTCTGTAAATGTCATTGTTTTTAAAAAATGAAAATATTTCTTTACCTCCGATTTGATTGTAATATTTACCAGAATCTATTTCAAATAAAACAGTTGCGTTTCCAAGAACATTTGCTTTTTCAATGATAGTATCATTTTTAAAAAATACTTCAATATAATCTCCTTTTAATTCTGTTTTTGCTTTTACCCATACAATTGGATCTTTATATAACTCCATTTTCCCGATAGTTTTGTCATAGGAAATAGAGTCACATTTAGCCTGTAATTCTTTTCTGAAAATTTTCACATTTTTATACCCTTTCATTCGATTTGATTTACCTAATGAATCTTTCAAACTAAACAGAGTGTCTGCATGTATAAAAAGGGTGTCTTTTTTATCAATTTTTAAGACTAAAGCTTTTCCTGTTAAAAAAGAAAGTTTTTTTAGATCTGAAGAATATGCGTAGTCACCTCTGAATTCAAGGTTTTCGGTAGTATCCTTAAATATTACATTTCCTTTACCAATTGAAATTCCTTTTTGAGAATGAGAATATAAATAATCCCCTTTCATAAGTTGACTTTCTTTTAATATTGTAGCTTTTTTTTGTAAAGTAGCCTCTTTTGTTTCTGTATTATACCAACCATTTTCACAATAGATTTTCGATCCTTTTTTAGGATCTTTTTCAATTTGAGTTATGTTTGTTGGCCCGTAAAAATAGTTTGTTTTCTTTTTGTAGTTATAACGTAATGTATCTGTGGTCATGTATAAATCAGTACTTCTATAGACTACTTTTCCGCTAAAAAACATATCCT
>CALPSU020000054.1 GCA_943326315.2 Chryseobacterium gleum | reverse complement strand
ATCTGCAATTTGAAAGACATTGAATAGTCTTTCTGTGTACGTTTTTGATAAACGTTTTTTTCTTCTTCTTTCATAACGTTATTTTTGTGTAACGCTATTTCAGGACTAGACAAATTTTGAAAATAAAAAAAGGAACACTTGATATTCAAAAAAGTGTTCCTTTTTTTATAAATCTAATTAATGACCTTTTGCAGCTAAATATCTTTCGGCATCTAAAGCAGCCATGCATCCAGTACCTGCAGCTGTAATTGCTTGGCGGTATGTTTTGTCTGCTGCATCACCAGCTACGAATACACCTGGAACATTTGTTCTTGAAGTTCCTGGCTGCTCGTATTTTATGTATCCAGTTTCATCTAAATTGATGTAATCTTTAAAAATGTCTGTATTTGGTTTATGACCTATCGCAACAAAAAATCCTGTAGCAGGAATAATTGTTTCAACGTTTGTTAAGCTATTTTTTACTTTTACTGCGTTTACAACATCATCACCTAAAACTTCTACAGTATCTGTATTAAATAATATTTCAATATTTGGAGTTTTTTTAACTCTATCTCCCATTATTTTAGAAGCTCTGAAGTCATCTTTACGAACTAGCATCGTAACTTTTGTACATAACTTAGATAAGTAATGTGCTTCTTCGCAAGCTGAATCTCCTGCCCCAACAATAACAACCTCTTGACCTCTATAAAAGAAACCATCGCATACTGCACAAGCAGAAACTCCGCCACCACTTAATAAATATTTTTGTTCACTCTCTAAACCTAAATATTTAGCAGTTGCACCTGTAGAAATGATTACTGTTTCAGCATGAATTTCTTTTCCTGCTTCTGTCCAGCATTTATGTATTGGACCAGAGAAATCTACTTTATCTATAAATCCCCAACGAATATCTGTTTCAAATCTTTTTGCTTGTGCTTCTAATTCTAACATCATTGCAGGACCTGTAATTCCTTCTGGGTAACCAGGGAAATTTTCAACTTCGTTCGTTGTTGTTAATTGTCCTCCAGGCTGCATTCCCTGATACATAACAGGTTTCATATCAGCACGTGCCGCATAAATTGCTGCAGTATATCCAGCAGGGCCAGAACCAATAATTAAGCAGCTTACTTTTTCTATATCGTTCATTTTTTTTATTTTTCAAATTATACAAGCGTAAAATTAATGTTTTATAGGAGAAAAGAAAGTCTTTATAGGATACATTGAGTTTTTAGATTTTCTTAAAAAATATATAATTATTAGTTTTTTTAAAGACTTTTTTAATTGGTTTGTTATAAAGGTTAGATAATCAGTCTCTAATGTCTTTGCCCGAAAGTTTTTAACATCTTTTAAATGATTATATAATTTTTACTATTCAAAAATGCTTTGAATATCAAATAAAAGGGCGTACTTTTGTAGCCCAATTTATCAAATATAAATGATTGAAACTGAAGTTTACGAAGCAAAAACATTATATCCTTTCCAAAAAAACACAGTAGATACAATTCTATCTGATTTAGAGAAAAATGGAAAAAACTTTAATTTACTTTTTCAACTTCCAACTGGAGGAGGTAAAACAGTTATTTTCTCAGAAATAGCTAGAGAATTCATTATGAGAACTGGAGAGAAAGTTCTTATTTTAACACATAGAATTGAGCTTTCTGTTCAGACTTCAAAACAATTAAAAGCGATTGGAGTGAATAACATGGTTATTAGTAGCGATGTTAAAACGATAAAGGATCAAGATGAATTTGAATGCTACATCGCAATGGTGGAAACATTAAATAATCGACTTCAAGAGAATGAAAAATTTCTGGAAGGTATTGGTTTAGTAATTGTTGATGAAGCACACTATAATAGTTTCCGAAAAATATTTCAGTTTTATGAACAAGTAAATATTTTGGGAGTTACAGCTACACCTTTAAGTAGTAATAGAGCTTTGCCATTAAATGATAATTATAATAAATTAATTGTTGGGGAAAGTATTTTATCTCTTATTGAAGGAGGTTATCTTTCGTCTGCGGAATCATTTACTTACGATGTGAATTTACATGGTTTGAAAATTGGTTCAAATGGTGATTTTACGGTAAGTAGCTCTGATTCAGTATATGGTAATTTCTTTATGCAAGAAAAACTACTGTTTGCATATGAAGAAGTTGCAGTAGGAACAAAAACTCTAATTTTTAATTCAGGTATTGAAACTTCTATTCGTGTTGAAGAAACATTTAAGAAAAGAGGTTTTAAAATTCGACATTTGGATTCAACGTTTAGTGATAAAGATAGAAAAGATGTATTAGAGTGGTTTAAAGTTACTCCGGATGCAATATTAACTTCGGTTGGTATTTTAACCACTGGATTTGATGAGCCGACTGTTCAGACAATTATATTGAATAGAGCAACTCGTTCTTTGACTTTATATCATCAGATGATTGGTCGTGGTTCTCGTAAACTTCCAAATAAAAGCATTTTTAAATTGATTGATTTAGGTAATAATGTTAGACGTTTTGGTTACTGGCAAGATTATTTGAATTGGCAAGATGCTTTTAAATTTCCGGATCGTTTCTTAGAATCAAGACTTTCTGAATTGGAAGATATGGAATTTGAAGTAGAATTTGAATTTCCAAAAGCTATAAAAGAAAGGTTGGATGTTAAAATTCTAGAATCTTTCAATATTAAAGATGATTATTACGATTGTTTAGATAGCAATAGAAAAGGTAAAATTGCAGTTGAACATTCATTAGATAATCATTTTGAAGCTATTCGATTAGCTGCGACTGATTTCTTTGATGGTTTAGAACTTCAAGAAGCATTACAGGAGCATATTGAACATAGGTTAAAACAATATATTAAATGTATTTCAAAAAGTACACCCAACTATTTCAAGTTTTTAATGGAAACATACAATCGTCAATTAAGACAAAAGTTAAGAGAGGTTTTAGAAGATGAGTAAATAATAATAACACGATTTTTAAGAAGCTTGTTTATTCATTTAAACAAGCTTTTTTTATAATTTACTTTTAGTATTGTAAGTAAATTTCAGTAGTGTCAAAAGGTACAGTAACAACTGATTTAATAGCTTGATTTGTAGAGTTTAATACTGCGTAAAGGTAAGAATATGTTGTGTTACCATCGTTTATACAATAAATAGAAGTATCTGCAGCACCCTTTAAATATTGATATGTTGTTCCACAACATTCTACACATCCAAATTTCCCATCTTGTTTAATATATCGTAATTCATCAGAGTCATTTGGATCGATGTTTTTGAAATGAAGTTTTACCCAAGATTTTGCTGTTGTTGAATAGTTTCTTAAATTTTCATTATCTGTTGAAAGAGATGAAAATGAAATTGTTTTTTCTTCTGGGAAATAATTTTCTTTTGAAAATTTGATAGTGTATTTTTCAGATTTATCTCGATCAAATGAGAAAGAATAACTTCCGTCTGATGCTACTGTAGTTGTTGATATTAAAGTTTCAAAAGTACTTCCTGTAAGAATTTTATAAATACTTATTTCAGCACCTGAAAGCCCTTTATTGAAGGTTTCATCTGTAATAATCCCTTTAACTACAAAGCTAGCATTCTTTTTCTTACAGGAAATAAGAGAGAGAAAAAGCAAGAAATATAGAATTTTCATATTATTTTTTAACAAAAATACAAAAAAACTATTCACTCAATATCCCTTAATTTGTTAACTTTGACATTCAAAAAAAATCAATTATGTCTGAAGATAATAAAATTATTTTTTCCATGGTAGGTGTGTCAAAAGTGACACCAGCAGGAAAACCAATTATTAAAAATATTTATTTGTCATTTTTCTACGGAGCAAAAATCGGTATAATCGGTTTAAATGGTTCGGGGAAATCTACAGTAATGAAAATTATTGCAGGATTAGATAATGCATATCAAGGAGATGTAGTTTCATCGAAAGATTTTTCTATCGGTTATTTAGAGCAAGAACCAGTTTTAGATGAAACTAAAACGGTAAAAGAAATCGTGATGGAAGGAGTTCAGGAAACGGTTGATGCGTTGAGAGAATTTGAAGAAATTAATAATTCTTTCATGGATGAAGAGATATTAAACGATCCAGATAAAATGGATAAATTAATCGCTCGTCAAGGTGAAGTTCAAGATATTATTGACTCATTGGATGCTTGGGAATTAGATGCTAAGTTAGAAAGAGCGATGGATGCTTTACGTTGCCCACCAGATGATCAATTAGTTGGTACATTATCTGGGGGAGAGAGAAGACGAGTTGCTTTATGTCGTTTATTATTAAAATCTCCAGATGTATTATTATTAGATGAGCCTACCAATCACTTGGATGCAGAATCTATTGAGTGGTTAGAGCAACATTTACAACAATACAAAGGAACTGTAATTGCAGTTACCCACGATAGATATTTCTTGGATAATGTTGCAGGATGGATTCTTGAGTTAGATAGAGGAGAAGGTATTCCTTGGAAAGGTAATTATTCTTCTTGGTTGGATCAAAAAGGAAATCGTTTGAAAGCGGAAGAAAAAACAGCTTCTAAACGTCAGAAAATGTTAGCACGTGAGTTGGAATGGGTTCGAATGAATCCTAAAGCAAGACAAGCAAAAAGTAAAGCTCGTTTGACTAACTACGACAAATTAATGTCTGAAGATTTAAAAGACAAAGAAGAAGTTTTAGAAATTCCAATTCCAAACGGACCTCGTTTAGGAAATAATGTGATTGATGCAGTTTCTGTAGGTAAAGCGTTTGGAGATAAATTGTTATATGATAATTTAAACTTCAAACTTCCTCCTGCAGGAATAGTTGGTATTGTTGGGCCAAATGGTGCTGGTAAAACCACTATTTTTAAAATGATCATGGATGAGTTACAACCTGATAGCGGAGAATTTGTTGTTGGCGAAACTGCTGTTGTAGGTTATGTCGATCAGGCACATAAAGATATTCATCCTGATAAAACAATTTTTGAAGTTGTTTCTAATGGTTTAGAATTGATCGAAATTGGAAATCAAAAAGTGAATGCAAGAGCTTATATTTCTAAGTTCAATTTCGCAGGTTCAGATCAAAATAAAAAAGTTGGAATTCTATCTGGTGGAGAGAGAAATCGTTTGCATTTAGCAATGACTTTGAAAACGGAAGCCAATGTTTTATTATTAGATGAGCCAACAAATGATATTGATGTAAATACATTAAGAGCGCTAGAAGAAGGTATTTTAAATTTTGCTGGATGTGCTGTAATTATTTCTCACGATAGATGGTTCTTGGATCGTATCTGTACGCATATACTTGCTTTTGAAGGAAATTCTGAAGTGTTTTGGTTTGAAGGTTCTTACTCTGATTACGAAGAAAACAGAAAGAAACGTTTAGGTGATAGTGCTCCAAAACGTATTAAATACAGAAAATTAGTTAAGTAATTATTGATTTTTGATGTTGGATTTTTGATTTAGCTTAATCAAAAATTCAACATTTAACATTCAACATTAATATGAGCGATCCTTTACACGGTATAACTTTAGAAAGAATTGTTAAACAATTAGAAGATAAATATGGATGGGAACATTTAGGTTATTTGATTCCCATTAATTGTTTTATAAAAGATCCGAGTGTTAAATCGAGTTTGAAGTTTCTAAGGAAAACAGAATGGGCTCGAAAAAAAGTAGAAAATTTATATATTGAAAAGGTATTGGGTATAAGTAAATAGTTTTTAGTGATTAGTTGTTGGTAATGAAATTATCATTAGCATATTAATCACATAACTATTCACCAGTTACTAAACACTAATAACTAAACAAAAATGAATATAAAAGATTTAGAACCAAAGGCATTATGGAGTAATTTTGCAGATTTAAATGCTGTTCCACGTCCATCAAAAAAAGAAGAAAAAGTAATTGAGTTCATGTTAAATTTTGGAAAGTCTCTTAACTTAGAAACGTTTCAAGATAAAATTGGTAATGTAATTATTAAAAAGCCAGCTTCAAAAGGAATGGAAGATAGAACTACGGTTATTCTTCAGTCACATTTGGATATGGTACACCAAAAAAATGGAGATACTATTTTTGATTTCGATACACAGGGAATTGAAATGATGATCGAAGGGGATTGGGTTACTGCTAACGGTACAACTTTGGGTGCTGATAATGGAATCGGGGTAGCTTCAATAATGGCTTTATTAGCTACTAATGAAATTCCTCATCCTGCTTTAGAAGCAATGTTGACTGTTGATGAAGAGACAGGTATGACAGGTGCTAAATATTTAGATGGATCTAAATACGAAGGTAAAATATTATTAAATCTAGATACTGAAGATGATGATGAATTGTCAATAGGATGCGCAGGAGGAATTGATACAAATACTTCATTTACTTATAATCAGGTTGATGTAAATTCTGAATCTGTAGTGTTTGAAATTTCTATCAAAGGCTTATTAGGTGGGCATTCTGGGATGGATATCGACAAAGGAAGAGGAAATGCGAATAAATTAATGACGCGTATTTTATACAACCTTAAATCTGAAACCGAAGTTCAATTAATTTCATTTGATGGTGGAAGTTTAAGAAATGCAATTCCTAGAGAGGCTGTTTCAGTTATTGCTGTTAAATCGTCTGAAAAAACTAAAGTTGAATCAGCTGTTAATGAATTTATTGATTTATTAAAGTTTGAATTAAAAACAGTTGAAACACATTTAGTAATATCAATTTCAGAATCTAATTCTAAATTAAAAGCAGTTTCTAATACTGATTTTAATAAAATTATAAGCTCACTTTATTCTGCTCCGAATGGTGTATTTAGAATGAGTCCTGATATTGAAGGTTTGGTTGAAAGTTCTTCAAGTTTAGCGAGAGTAATTCTAAAAGATGGTTCTTTTATTACCCAATCATTACAAAGAAGTAGTGTTGAATCAACAAAAGCGGATGTAGCTAATACTATAAGAGCAGCATTTGAAAATATCGGTGCTGAAGTTGTTCAAAGTGGAGATTATCCAGGATGGCAACCAAATCCAAATTCACCAATTTTAAAAATAATGACGGATTTGTACCGAAAACTTTTTAAAGAAGAACCTCAAGTTAAAGCTTGTCATGCTGGTTTAGAATGTGGAATACTAGGAGAACATTTACCAGGAGTAGATATGATTTCTTTTGGTCCAAATATTCGTGCTGCACATTCTCCTGACGAAAAAGTGCAAATTTCGTCAGTTCAAAAATATTGGGGGTATTTGTTAGAAGTTTTATTAGCAATTCCAAAGAAATAATTTTTATAGAGGCAGAGATATTTACTCTGCCTCTAAAAAAAAGAAATATGACAAAAAAAACACTTTTAATTACACTTTCGTTGTTTTTCTTGTCTGTAATACTAAGACTGCCAAACCTAAATCGCCCATTATCTAAACATCACGAATTTAATACGGCTTTCTTTTTAATTCCAATGGAAATTTGGTATGAAACATCTGGTTCGAATTATAATTTCAGCCCGGTTTTAAATTATCAAAACAAAGGGGATAAGGGAATTAATAATTTTACAGGAGAAGATACAGAAAGAAATGGTGATTTTTATTATTTATCTTTCGGAGCAGGATCTTATGTGATTCCTTATTTCTTTCTTTCTTTTTTTGGAGGCCCATCAATACTAGGATTGCAAATTTTCAGTCTTTTTGTTCATTTGTTATGTGCTCTGGTTTTAATAAAAATCGCACATTGGTTTTTAGAGGAAAACAAATTAAACACATCCTATTCTGTTATTTCTGGCGTTGTTTATTTGTTTTTACCTGCAACTTTGTGGTTTCATGGTAATGGATATACGCATCATTCTTTAGTTGTTTTATTTTTTTTATTATCCGTTTTTTATGCTTTGAAATTATCTAAAAATGAGAGCGATAAAAGAAGTCTAGTCTTTTTATTTATTTTTCTTTTTTTAACTATTTATACAGAATGGATAGGTTGTTTCTTAGCATTTTTTATTTTAATTTTTGCTTTATTGAAGAGAAACGAGAACTATAGATTAGTTATTTTTATATGCATTTTATCCGTATTATTTGGTGTAGGTTTAATTACTTTTCAATTCTCTCAAGCAGTTGGTTTTGATAAATTCATTTTTTATTTAAGAGAACGATTTTTTGTTCGATCAAACTTAAATGTGAACTCAATTTCTTATGTGTCTTTTATACTTAAATGGGGCTTTTGGTATTTAGTAGGATATGGATCTTTAATTTTTTTGATATTATTTTTAGTCTTAAAAATGACTTTTACTAAAAGTTGGGTTAAAATAGATAAGCGAATTTGGTTGCTTGGATTACCAATTTTGTTACACCATTTAATTTTTTCAGATTTCCTATTTTCACACGATTATTCTGTTTTAATAGATTCAACATTTTTCAGTTTACTTCTAGTTTTATTATTCTCAAATTCTCAATTTTCTAAGGATAATTTCAAAAAAAATGTTGTTTTATTTTTATTGTTTTTAGCTAGTTCTGTTGTTACTTATTACTTCATTAATCGTCCAGGTATGTATAGCCAAAGAGGTGAAATATATTCTTCGTTTAAAGAAATAGGTGAATTTATTAATAAAAATACTCAAAAAGAAGAGGTTGTTTTTATTGAAAACTTACCTGATCTACCCAATCCTCAGTTTGTTTATTATGCAAAAAGAAATTTTTATTCAGTAAAGAATACAAAAGAGATGGAGAAAATAATTTTAAATAAAAAAATTAAAAAAGTATTTTTTATAAAAATCATTGACTACAAAGTTAAATACTCAAAACACATAGGATGTTTCTGAAGTAGGTCGTTTTAGGGAATTTATATAAAAAATGCTCAACTAATTGTTTGAGCATTTTTCATTTTCAATAACATGTTTACCGTTTTTATCAAGTTTCATGATTTTATCACTGATAACACCATTTTTATAAATGGCTTGTAAAGCAATTTTACCATTTTGATGATACATTGAATATTCACCATTGACTTCATCGTTTGAATATCGCCCTCTTAATAGCATACTTCCTTTTTTTGTATAAGCAATGAATTCACCATGGCGTAAATTATTTACATACTTCAAAGTGAAAAATAATTTTCCATTTTTATAATTCCAAATTGAAACACCTTGACGAATTCCTTTTATGTAATTTTCCTTAGAAGCGATTTTTCCATTTTTGTAAAAGCGAATTAGAGTATCGCTTTTTAAATTGTTTTCATAAATGCATTGCTCTAATAAATTACCGTTTTTATAGTATAAAGTAACACATCCTTGAATTTCTGAGTTGACATAAATTTTTCGTTCTTTAATTTTTCCATTTTGGTATAAACTTATTTCGAGACCATTTTGGATACCATTTAGATAATTTTTTAAAGTAATCAATTTTTTATTTTTATCGTAAAAACTCCATGCACCATTCATGAATCCATTTTCATAATTACCTTTACTTTCAATGTTTCCATTTTCATAAAAAGAGGTAAACAGTCCTGATTTTTTACCTAACGAAAAATTGGTTGTATTACTGATTTCTCCATTTTCATAATACCAAGTTGAAGTTCCATTTGGTTCATCGTTTAAATATATTATCTTGTTTTGAATCTGACCACTTTCAAAATAAGAAATACATTCACCATTTGGTTCATTTGCAACATAATGAATTATTCGACTTATTTTCCCATTTTTAAAATATGTTTTGCTCTCACCTTCAAGAATGCCCTTTTTAAAAGTATTCGATTCTTTTATATTTCCATTATTAAAATAACTAGTAGAAATTCCATTTAATTGATTGTCTATATAATTTTCTTTAAGTTCAATTCGATTTTCTTTGTCAAAATAAATAGATTCACCATTCAATTGTCCGTGGATATAATTACTTTTAAAATGAATACTTCCAGTTTCATAATACCAAGTAGATTCTCCGTTTAGCTCTCCATAATTATAGTTCGCTTGGTAATTAATTTTACCATCCTTGTTGTAAAGAAAATATGCACCATCAATTTTACCGTTGATATATTTCCCTTTTTCACCAATTTGCCCATTCTCGTATTTCCAAGAAAATTCACCATTACAAAGCTTTGAATAAGTTGAATCGGTATAAAATGAATTATCTGAAAGATTTTCAACTTGTGAAAATGTATTAAAACTGATAAGTACAAAAAGTGAAAATTTACATAAATTTGAAAAATTCATAAAATTATTTTATGTTAAAGATATGAAATTAATTAATTTAGAAGACGATTGATAAATCTCATTTATAAATTTTAATTGTTTAATTGTTGTTTTCTTTTATTACTATGAATCAAGAATCAAGAGATGAATTGGTTGCTTTGGCAAATGCTAGAATGCCTTTTGGTAAATATGAAGGTATATTTTTAATCGAAATTCCTGAGCATTATTTAGTCTGGTATAAAAATAAAGGTTTTCCAGTTGGAAAATTAGGGAAGCAATTGGAGCAAATTTTAGAAATTAAGATGAATGGACTAGAACCATTAATTTATAAATTGAAAAATATGTAATTATTTAGTTTTTTGATTATCATTGTTTTAAATCATAACTAGTCAGCTAATTGTTAATAACTTTATTTTTTTTGTTGATAACTGTAACATTTTAAAAAGAGTGCCGTAAATGGGCATGTATTCAAAATTTATAGTTAT